>DATGPD010000065.1:0-3692 GCA_035305285.1 Planctomycetota bacterium | reverse complement strand
ACGACGACGAGGGTCTCGCCGTCCTCGACCTCGTCGCCGGCCGCGGCGCGTACTTCGACGACGATTCCGGGCATCGCGGCGGTGATCGTGCGCCGGCCCGAGGCCTTGCGTTTGGCGACCGCGTGTGCCGCGCGCTCGCGCTCGTCCTCGACGGCGACGGCCAGGCGTTCGCCGCGCGTCTGCACGACGACGCCGCCGTCGGCCGGCTCGACGAGCAGGTCGTGGCTCTTGCCGTCGACCAGCAGCGAGAACGCGGTTCCGTCGCCGGTCGGCGACAGGTCGAGGGTCCAGGTGCGCTCGCCGGAACGCGCCACCAGTCGGCCGTCACGCGGCTCGAAGGAGAACTCGAACTCGCGGCCGAGCACGCGGGCGAAGTACTTCACCGGGCCCCTCCCCCGAGCCGCTCGAACCTTCCGGCGAGCTTCCACGCCGACGCGGTCCGCCCGGAGCACGGCGTGCCTTGGCCGTTCTGCCGCACCAGCGCGAAGCGCGCCGCGGCGGCGGCCAGCGCGGCGATCTCGATGGTGTCCTCCGACGGGGTGCGGTCGATGCTCTCGAGGATGCTCGTGTCGTACTCGCCCGACACGAAGCGCGGGTCGCCGAGCACGCGCAGCGCGACCGGGATCGAGGTGGTGACCCCGACCAGGCGTAGTTCCTCGAGCGCGCGCCGGCAGCGTGCGATCGCGTGCGCCCGGTCCTCGCCGTGCACGATCAGCTTGCCGACCATGCTGTCGTAGAACGGCGTCACCTCCAGACCGCGGTACAGCGCGGAGTCGATCCGCACGCCCGGCCCGCCGGGCAAGAGGAGTCGCGTGATCGTGCCGAGCGCGGGCAAGAAGGTCGCCGGATCCTCGGCGTTGATGCGGACCTCGATCGCGTGTCCGCGCGGCTCGGTCGCCGGCGTCGCCGGCTCCCCGGCGGCGACCCGCAGCTGCTCCTTCACCAGGTCGACCCCGTAGCGCATCTCGGTGACCGGGTGCTCGACCTGGAGCCGCGTGTTCATTTCCAGGAAGTAGAACTCGCCCCGCGAGTACAGGAACTCGACGGTGCCCGCGCCGACGTAGCCGACCGCCTGGGCCAGGCGGCACGCGGCATCGCTCATCGCCCGGCGCACCTCGGGCGTGACCACGGGGCACGGCGACTCCTCGACCAGCTTCTGGTGCCGGCGCTGCACCGAGCACTCGCGTTCGCCCCACGCGACGGCGCGGCCGTCGCGATCGACGACGACCTGGATCTCGACGTGGCGCGGCTCGACGATCAGCTTCTCCAGGTAGACGCGATCGTCGCCGAACGCCGTGGCTGCCTCGGCGCGCGCGAGGCGCGCCGCCTCGGGGAGCTGCCGCGGCTCGCGCACGATGCGGATGCCCTTGCCGCCGCCGCCGGCCGCCGCCTTGAGCATGACCGGGTAGCCGATCTCGGCGGCCTTCGCGGCGAGCACCTGCTCGTCGCGGATGTCCTCGTCGAGGCCGGGCACGAGCGGCACGCCGGCCGCGGCCGCGATCCGGCGGGCCTGGACCTTGTCGCCCATCGCCGCGATCGCGCGCGCGGGCGGCCCGATGAACACGAGACCGGCGGCGGCACACGCCTCGGCGAATGCCGGGTTCTCCGCCAGGAAGCCGTAGCCCGGATGCACCGCGTCGCAATGCATCGCCTGCGCGGCCTCGATCAGGCGGTCGATGCGCAGGTAGCTGTCCTTGGGCGGCGGCGGGCCGAGGCGGTACGCGAAGTCGGCACGCCGCACGTGCAGCGCGTTGCGGTCGGCGTCGGAATAGACCGCCGCCGACTCGAGGCCGAGCTCGCGCGCGGTTCGGAGTACGCGGAGGGCGATCTCGCCGCGGTTGGCGACGAGCAAGCGCCGGAACGGGAAACGCAACATGGGCGGGGCCGCACAGGATTACCTGCCCGATGCGACGCGCGCCACCGGCGCCCGGCGCCCGCGTGGAGGGCAAGGGCCGGAACGCGGCGCGGCGTGCTGTGCCGGGCGCGACGCTGCCGGAGAATCCGCGCCATGAGCAAGAACGTCCCCGACTACCACGACGCCGACCTCGTCATCAAGCTCTACGACCTCCGCCGCGAGCCGGTCATGCGCGCGTCGCGCGACGCGATGAACGCCAAGTTCTGGCCGCGCACCGCCGAAGACCTGCTCGCGGTGACGCAACCCGACCACCCGCTCAACGCCGCGTTCCGGCAGGTCTCGTCGTACTGGGAGATGGTCTACGGGATGGCGCGCCACGGCATCGCGCACGCCGAGTACCTCGTCGAGAACAACGCCGAAGGCTTGCTCCTCTTCGCCAAGGTCGCACCGTTCCTCGATCGCCTGCGGCAGGAGCGCCTCCCCATGGCGTTCCAGCACGCGGAGTGGGCGGCGAAGGAGACCGATGTCGGCCGGCAGCGCTTCGAGACCTTCCGCAAGCGGATCGAAGCGCAGCTCGCGGGCCGCTGACGCGCTCGCCGCGGCAAGGGCTGCCGCGCGACGCGCGCTGCACGCCGGCAAGCCTCGTGCGCGCAAGCGTCCCGGTCCGCGCAGGCGCGCGGGAACGCTCTGCTCCTCGACGCACCCGCACGAACCGGCACGCGTGCTCGGAATGCTTCTCGCCTGTCTGAAAACGCCGCGCAGTGGCGCGGCATCGCGCCGGCGCCGTCGCGAACCTTGCGCTTCGTGGCGTGCGTCGGCCGCGCGGATGCGCCCCGGTTAAGGCACGCGGGCGCGGGTGATGGCCATCGCCGGACGGTGGCCGGGACACGCCGGCGCACCTCGATGCCGGCCGACAGGCGCGCACAACGGGGGCTGCGGCGCGCCGGCGCCGGGCGATGGGTGACGTGCGCCGTCACCCCGCCCCACGCAGGACGTCGCGATGACGTTCGTCTCACGACGGAGACGTTCGTCTCACGACGGAACGGCCTCCGGCTCCGCGCAGCCTCAGGCAGGCCGCGCCGCGCCTCGTGTCGTCCGCATGGGAGCTCCCGGCAGCCGCGATGTCGTGCGACGGGTGCGGGCACGCGGGCATGTTGCAGCCCTGTTGCATCAGGTTCGAAGCCCGGAGCCAGCGCAGCCCGTTATCGCTGGGGCGCTGCCGAGCGGCGCCGCAACGAAAACGAATCCAATGAACCTTCGCACCATCCGTCCACTGTTGTGCTCCATCGCCCTCGTCCTCGCGCCGGGGCTCGCCGCGCAGGACCGCGCCGAGCCCACCCAACCGGCACGCGCCGCGCTGCAACGCCTGGAAGCGCGCCTTCAGACCATCGAGGCCCGGCTGCAGCGCCTCGACCGGATGCTCCATCGCGACGACGCGCGCGCCGAAGTCCGCGGGGAACGCGCAGAGCGCGCCGGTCGAGTCCAGCGCGCAGAACGCGCTCAGCGCGCGCAACGTGCGCAGCGGGCTGCGCGCGCCCAGCGGGCCGAACGCGCCGAACGCGCTCCCGGGGCGCGCGCCGAGGCACGCTCGCGCATCGACCCGCGCCGCGTGCGCGCGCTGCGTGCCCAGCACCACCGACCAGCCCTGCGCCACGGCGCCGCCCCCCTTCGATTCGCCCCGGTGCGCCGGCACGCGGTGCGCGTCTGGGTGCTGCACGACCGCATGACCGAGCGGGCGCACGCGAACAGACGCGCCGCGCCGCCGCACCGCAAGGCGCCCCGCCCGCGCGAGCGGGGCCGCATCGCCTGAGCGCCGCGCGCCGCGGCACCGCCCCGC
>DATGPD010000064.1:0-2529 GCA_035305285.1 Planctomycetota bacterium | reverse complement strand
CTCGAGGCGATGCAGGAAGGACAGGTCACCGTCGGTGGCGAGACCCATCGCCTGCCGCTGCCGTTCGCCGTCGTCGCGACGCAGAACCCGATCGAGCTGGAAGGCACGTTTCCCCTGCCGGAGGCGCAACTCGACCGCTTCCTGTTCAAGCTGATCGTCGCCGCGCCCGACGTCCCCGCGCTGGTGCGGATCCTCGACGCGACGACCGGCGCTCCGGTCGAGGCGCCGAGCGCGCTGCTGAGCGGCGACGAGGTGCGCGAACTGCAGGCACTCGCGCGCCAGGTCCTGTGCGGCGAGCACCTGCTGCGCGCCATCGCGCTGCTCCTGCGCGCGAGCGACCCGACGGGCCCCGACGCCGACGCCGAGACCCGCCGGTTCGTCCGCTACGGCGCGAGTCCGCGCGGCGGTCAGGCGATGGTCCTCGCGGCGAAGGTCCTCGCCCTGCTCGACGCGCGCCCGCACGTCACGCGTGCCGACATCGAACGCGCGGCACTGCCGGCACTGCGGCATCGCGTCGCGCTCACGTTCGAGGCCGAGGCCGAGGGCGTGACCGTCGAGCGTCTGGTCGAGCGCTGGTTGGCCGCGGCGTTGCGCGCGGCCGGCTCCTGACCGGCAAGCGTTTGCCGGTCGGGTGAAGGACCACGCGGTCGGGCCGGCGGCCTCGCACGCGCGCGCCGCCGCAAAAAAAGCTCGTCGCCGGAGGAAAGGTTCGCGGCGTCGTCCGTCTACATGCCTGCATGGGACGAGCGGCCCCGACCAACCCGGCTCTTGCAGGGAGAGCCGGGGTGATTGAGAGGGCAGGTCGGGCCACTCTTCGAGCGGCCGGGTGATCGAGAGGTCACCCGGCCGCTGTTTTTCCTGCTGCCGCCGCACGGGCGCGACGGACGCGCGCACACGCGCGCCGCGAGCGGAGTATCGTCCGCGCGCGATGACTCAGCCGGACCACGACTTCGTCGCCGCCGCCGACGCGGTGATGCGCGATCTGTTCACCAGGCTGTGCGAGTTCGACCCGGACGAGGTCGACTGCGACCTCGCCATGGGCGTGCTCACCATGCAGTTCGCCGACGGGAAGAAGTTCGTGCTCAACCGTCAGAGCGCGGCGAGCCAGATCTGGCTCGCGCACGGAGTCTCCGCCTACCACTTCGCGCGCGACCCACAGACCGGCCGGTGGCTCGACACCAAAGGGCGCGGCGAGCTGCGCGAGCTGCTCGCCCGCGCGATCGGCGAGAAGCTCGGGCGGCCGGTGAGCCTCCCATGATCGGATGACCCGCGCGCCCCACGGGCCCGCGGTCATCCCACCCGGGCGTGCCGCCGCTCGCTCGGCACCGCGGGGAAGTGCATGTGGAACGCGGTGCCCTGGCCGGGCTCGGTCTCGACCTCGATGTGCCCGCCACTCGCGCGCACGAAGCGGTTGACCGCGAACAGTCCGAGCCCCGTGCCCGTGCCGCGCGGCTTGGTCGTGACGAACGGCGTGAACAGGTGCAGGCGCACGTGCTCGGCGAGCCCCGGCCCGTCGTCGGCGACGGTGACGATCGTGCCCTGATCGGCAGTCGTGCGCACCACGATGCGGATCGTGCCACGGTGCATCGCCTGCTTGGCGTTGACCAGCAGGTTCATCATCGCGTCGCAGAAGTCGTCGGGCGACACGAAGGCGTAGGCCGCGGCCGGGAACTCGGTCTCCAGCCGGATCGAGTGCGGCAACAGGCCGCCGGACAACCAGTCGGCGAGCCGCCGGCACTCGGGTACGAGGTCGACCACGCGCGGCGCACTTTGTCCGGGGTGCGCCAGGGTGAGCAGACGTTCCACGACCGTGCTCGCGCAGCGCACCACCGACTCGATCTCACGCAGGCGCCGGTCCTTCTCGGCCGGTTCCGCCGCGAGCCCGAGGCCGACGTGCCCCTGGACGAGCTGGAACTTGTTGCGCAGCTGGTGCACGACCATGCTCGCCATCTCGCCGATCGTCGCGACGCGCATCGCGTGGCGGAGCAGGTTCTCGCGCTGGCGCAGCGCGCGCAGCGTCTGCTCGATGCGTTCGCGCTGCTCGACCTCGACCGCGAACAAGCCCTGCAGCGTGCGGTGCAGGAGCGCGCCCAGCATCCCGCCGCCGAGTAGGATCCCGATGACCGGGACCGCAAACGCGGACGGCGAGTAGTCGAACACGTAGGTCTCCTGCGTCCAGGCGCAGAGACCGAGACCCGCGGCCGCCGCCCCAGCCATCGCCAGTCCGCTCCACGGTCCGAACGCCACCGCGGCGATCACCACGAGGAGCGGCTGCAGGAACCAGCCGGGCGACACGACCCCGCTCGGCAGCACCTTGAGCAGGGCGAACGTGAACACGCTCCACAGGAACCAGCGGCTGCTGCGCAGGGCGCGGTCGCTGCGCGCGGCGGAGTACGACAGCAGCAGGAGCGGCAGCGCGCCCAGGCAGGGCACGACCATCGGGATCGGCTTGCGCGGATACGCCGCCCCCGACCACGGCAGGTACGCATCCAGATCCAGTGCCGCGCTACCGTGCCATGCCACCGCGAT
>DATGPD010000063.1:0-4327 GCA_035305285.1 Planctomycetota bacterium | reverse complement strand
TCTCCGTCTGCCGCGCGCCCACGAACCCGGCGCACTGGACGTGGATCCGCGCGTCGCCGGGCACGATTCCGCGCACCGCGGCGACCCCGGCTGCGTCGGTCCTGGCGGCGCGGGCCGTTTCGCCGCCGATGAACGCGCCTGCGGTCGCCTGGACCTCGACCGCCGCGCCTTCGACCGGGTTACCTCGTTCATCGCGCACGGTGGCGAGCAGCGTCGTCGCCTGCTGCGCGTACACGGTCACTTCGCGCGTCTCGCCGGCGGTGAGGGGGAACGTCGTGCTCGTGCCGATCAGGTCGCCGTGCGCGGCGTGCACGTTCGCGCCCGGGGTGAGCGGGACCGCGCGCAGTGCAAAGGTGCCGTCGCGCCGGCCGTGGACCGGCGGGCGCTGGCTGCCCGCGACCTGCGCCGCGAAGAGCTGCGGATCGCGCGCCGGAGCCATCATGTCCATCTCCGCGCGGAGCCTGACGGTGGTCTCTTCGGGCGCGGGGAAGTCGACCAGCCGGCCGATGACGAGCGCGCCGAGGACCGGGTGCAGCGACCCGAGGTCGCGCTCGCCGGAGCCGTCGCCGATCGGGATCGCGGGCAGGGTCGGCAGGAAGTAGTGGTCGTGGTCGAGGCGCACGGTGAGCTGATCCGGCTCGCCGGCGGTGCGCACCTCGACCGCGAAGCTGCCGTCGGATGCGACCTCGGCGCGGCCGCGCTCGCGCGCGTGCGGCGCGAGCACCGCGAGGCCGCTGTAGGCGTCGCCGAACGGCCCGGTCGTGCGCCGCGAGCCTGCGACTTCCCGGTCGACGACCACGACGACCCCGCCGCTGAGGGGCAGGCGCGGGTCGGCCTCGAAGCGCCCACGGATGCGCAGGTGCACGGCGCGTTCGCCGAGTGCGGTGCGCGCGCCTGCGCGCGGGGTGCTGGCGTCGGCGTCCGTCCGGCTCGTGTCGGTCGTGCCGCCGGAGAGCGTCGCCGGCGGGGCGGTGGGGTCGGCAGTCGGGGTGGTTGCCGGCGTCGCCCAGTCCGGGGCAGGGTCGTCCCGTTGCAGCAGGAAGAACGCGGCGACCCCGGCGGCGAGCAGGACGGCCGGCAGGAGGAGGCGTTTCATGAAGGTGCGGTGCGGAGGTCGCAGCACGGTACGGCGAAGTGCGCGCGGACGCTGCCGCCGTGTGCGTGTGAGCGCGCCGGGGCGTCCTGGGCGCGGGCGTGGTCCGGCGCCGCGCCGGGCGGGTGCGCCGGTTTGCGGGTCTGCGCAGCGTGGCTATAAGCGGCCGCGTGGTGACCCTGCACAAGCTCTACACCCCGCAGGAGGCCGACCGCGCGCTGCCGCTCGTCCGCGCGATCACGAAGGACATCCGCGAGGTCGCCCTGCGCATGCGCGCGATCTGGGACCGGCTGCAGCACCTCGGTCCCGGGCGCGCGGTGGAGCGCACGCGCCTGGAGGAGGAGTACGAAGAGGAGCGCGGAAGGCTGCTGGCGTTGAACGCCGAGCTGGAGCAGCTCGGCGTGGAGCTGAAGGACCCGACGACCGGGCTCGTGGACTTCCGCGCGCGGCGCGGCGACACGGAGGTGTACCTGTGCTGGCGGCTCGGTGAAGAGCACGTCGCGCACTGGCACGACCTGGAGGCGGGGTACGCGGGGAGGCAGGGGATCGAGACGTTCTGACGAGCGGGGCGCCGGCCTCGGCCGGTGAGGGGAGGACCCACGGCCTTCTCCGATGGGAGAGGGCGAGGCGCTTCACGAGGACCCGCTCGACCTGCGGATCGATGCGGGCCGGCCAGTGAGCCGGAGAGAAGGGGAACAGCCTGAAGGTGGGATGCCGTCGGCCACACGTGGTGGGCGCACCACTCCCACCGATCGAAGGGCTTCGGCAACTGCGGCTGTAGCGAGACCTGCATGCGGTCTGCGCTTTCACGCCAAGTCCGGACGGCTTCCGGACTCTGCGCAGCGACTGCGGCGAGGCCGGGTAGATGCGCGATGACGAAACGGATGCAGCAGTTTCACCCCGGATCGGTCCTTCCTGGCGCGCAGATGAAGACGTGCGCGCGCATAACAGGATCATGGGCGCCCTCAATGGCGTCTCGGGCGAAGGTCGGTTGGTACGGCGCCAAGCGAACGGTTCGCGTTCGCTGCCTTCAGTCGACCTGGAATGACCGATGTGAGCGGGATCTCGTCGCCGGAAGGTTATTGGTGGCGTGCAGAGCATGTCCGGAACCCGATGCACAGGAAAGGCCGCCGGAAACCGTCTGCTCATCGGCGGGCGGTAGGTGACCGGAGGGAGAGGCGCGCTGGTCACGTCCGAGACGCCTTGTTGCGCGGTATCAGGCCACACGATGGTTCGTCGAGGTTGTATGCCGAGCCGATCGCGCCGGCATCGCGTGCTTCGATGAGCCTGCGCGCGTAGGTGGCGCAACGAGGTCCGCGAGATCGATCTGTCCGTGGAACGGCGAAGAGTTCGGTCCGGGCGGTGATCGGAGCCGGGCGTGAACGTTTGCCGTAGGTGCGACCAGAGCCGTGCTGCCGGCCGAACCATCGAGCAGGCGCTGCACCGAGGGCGCGCGGTGCGCCGATCCCACCGAGGCGCTCCCGGGGCGCGCCCGCGAACGAGCACGCCGTCGGGGCACGAGCCGCCGCCACTCCGCTCGACCACGCGCGCGCCGCGCACCGACGCCGGAACGTGGTCGATGCCGGACGGAGATCCGCCGCCGAAGCGTGCTGTTCCCACCCTCCGCGCGCCGCAGCCCGCGTTGCGAAGGGCAGCGGCGCGCAGCGCGCCGTGCACGCGGCACGTCGGTTGCCTCGGTCTACCGGCCCGCTAGCATGGCCCGCCCGGCGTGGCGAACTGCGTGGCGCCGGACGCACGTTCCGAGGCACTCCATGGGTCGTCCCGTCATCGTCTCCGCGGTCCGCACGCCGATCGGCAAGTTCCAGGGCGGGCTCGCGTCGTTCACCGCACCGCAGCTCGGCGCGATCGCCGTCAAGGAGGCGATCCGACGCGCGGGCGTGGCGCCCGATGCGGTCGAGGAGGTCCTGATGGGCTGCGTGCTGCAGGCCGGCATCGGCCAGGCGCCGGCGCGGCAGGTCCTGCGCGCCGCCGGCATCCCGGACAGCTCCGCCGCAGTCACGATCAACAAGGTCTGCGGCAGTGGCCTCAAGGCGGTGATGCTCGCCGCACAGGCGATCAAGGCGGGTGACCTGCGCGTCGCCGTGGCCGGCGGGATGGAGTCGATGAGCAACGTTCCGTACTACGTCCCGGCGGCCCGCACCGGCGCGCGCCTGGGGCACGCGAAGCTGATCGACGGGATGATCCACGACGGCCTGTGGGATCCGTACTCGGACATCCACATGGGCAACACCGGCGAGCTGGTCGCCAAGAAGTACCAGATCAGCCGCGAGGCGCAGGACGCGTACGCGGCCGAGAGCCACCGCCGCGCGGTGGCCGCGCAGGCGGCGGGCAAGTTCCGCAACGAGATCGTCGGCGTCGAGGTGAAGGGCCGGAAGGGCGAGGTCACGGTCGTGGACCGCGACGAGGGGCCGCGCGCCGACTCGACGGTCGAGGCGCTCGCCAAGCTCAAGCCGGCGTTCGAGCAGGGCGGCACGGTGACCGCCGGCAACGCCAGCTCGATCAACGACGGCGCGGCGGCGTGCGTGGTCGCCGACGAGGAGTGGGCGCGGGCCAACGGCCTGAAGCCGGTCGCGCGCGTCCTCGGCTACGCGACCGGCGGGATGGCGCCGGAGTGGGTGATGATGGCGCCGATGGTCGCGGTGCGGACGCTGTGCGAGCGGCTCGGCTGCACCCTGCCCGACTTCGACCTGATCGAGCTGAACGAGGCGTTTGCCGTGCAGTGCGTCGCGCTCGGCCGCGAGCTGGAGATCGACCCCGCGAAGCTCAACGTGCACGGCGGTGCGGTCGCCCTCGGCCATCCGATCGGCGCGTCGGGCGCGCGGGTGCTGACCACGCTGATCCACGCGCTGCAGGACCGCGGCAAGGCGCGCGGGCTCGCCACCTTGTGCCTGGGCGGCGGCAACGCGGTGGCGATGGCGGTGGAGAGGATCTGACGATGGCTGAGAACCTTCCGGCAAAGGTCGCGGTCGTCGGCGCCGGCACCATGGGCAGCGGCATCGCGCAGGCGTTCGCCGCGGTCGGCGTCCCGGTCGCGCTGATCGACGTCAAGGACGAGTTCGTGCAACGCGGGCTGGCCACCATCCAGCAGAGCCTGGCCCGCATGGTGAAGAAGGGCACGCTCACCGAGGACGATGCGGCCGCAACGACGCGCCGCGTGCAGGGCGGCACCGCGCTGGACGCCGCGGCCGACGCGACGCTGGTGGTCGAGGCGGT
>DATGPD010000062.1:0-7626 GCA_035305285.1 Planctomycetota bacterium | reverse complement strand
GCATGAACATGGCGCCGTTCGGGATGATGTGGTACGCGCTGGGCTTCGAGCGCCCGCCGGCGAGCATGGGGATGATGCGGATGGGGCAGAAGGGGTTCCGGCAGCCTCCGAAGCGCAAGCGCTGAGCGCCGCGACGGCGCGCGCCGTCACCCCGGCCAGCGCCACACGTACGCCGGGAACGCCTCGATCTCCGGCGCCCTGGTGGTCGGCACGACCCCGAGCACGTGCGACGAGCCGCGTGCATTGGTCGCGCGCACGAGCAGGACGTTGTCGCGCTGCAGCGGAGCCTCCAGGCGTACGCGCGCCGACCAGCCGCACTCCGCGTCGCCCGGTTCGCGCAGCGTGGCGGCGACCTCCGGGCGCGGCTTGTCCGGCAGGCAGCGTTGCACGATCCGTCCGTCCAGCAGGATCTCGACGGTCGTGATCCGCGAGCCCGGCGTGTTGTCGGCTGCCCAGCCCTCGACGAACAGGTCGTGCGCGGTCTCCAGCGCGACGATGTCGACCGCGCCCTGCGGCCCGTGGTCGAAGGCGAGCGCCGCCGGGTCGCTCGCGCGTCCTTTCGTGACCAGGTACAGGTCCTGATAGTCGCACAGTCCACGCGGGATCCTGACCGGCACGCGCCCTCCGGTGGCGTCGCGCACCGCGCGGTGCACGAACGCCTCGCTCACCCAGGTCGTCCCGTACTGCGCCGTGTCGAGCGTCGCGCTCTCGCTCTCGGGCGCGAACAGGATGCCGCCCGCGGGCATGGTCATGCCGGCCGGCACGATCGCCTCGCCGTGCACGCTGAACACGAGCACGCCGCCGTCGGCGAGCAGCGTCCACAGGCGTTCCAGCCACGCGCCGAACGTCGCCTCGGGGAGATGGCTGAACAGCGACGCCACGAAGATCAGGTCGAAGCGCTGCGCGCAGTGGAACTCCGCAGGATCGGCAACCGACACGATGCCGTGGTGCCCGAACCGCTCGCGCTGGAACGCGACGCCGTCGGCGGAGATGTCCGACGACCAGATCCGTTCGCGCGGCAGGTGGAGTCCCAGCCAGCGCCCGAGGCGGCCGTAACCGCACGCGAAGTCGAGCATCGCGCGCACGACACCGAGCGAACCGAACCGCCACGCCGCGATCTGCTCGATCGCGCGGATCATCTTGCGGCCGCTCTGGAAGTAGTGCAGCAGCCGCTGGTCGCGCGGCCACGGCAGCGAGCTGAGCATCTCGTCCGCGGCGTGGATGTCGACGTTCAGCCGGTGCGCGTCCGCGGGTCCCAACTGGTCGTGCAGGAAGGCGAGCACGACCGGGTTGCGCTCCTTCGCGGAGTAGGCGAGGTCGCCGGGCGCGATCGGGTTCATCGGTACACCCGGCGCGACGGCCGGCGCCGGCCGGAGGACGAGGCGCTGTGGGGCGACGGACGGGAGGTCGGGCGCACGTAGGGAGCTTAGTGGGCCGGACCTCCGCCCGGCGCTCGCTACTGCAGGCCGAGCTGCACGACCGGCATGACGCCGACGTCGAGCCGACCAGAATCCGGCAGGGCGCCGCTCGCCACCGGCACCGAGCTGACCATCGCCGCATCCAGCCACGCCGGCGCCGCCGCGACGTCGAGCCGCAGGCCGTTGCTCACCGCGAGGCCTTGCGGCGTCGCGTCGAACCACTGCACGTAGAGCGTGGCGCCGAGCGACGCGGGCCCGTTCGGGATGTGCAGGGCACAGCGCGCGCTGCCGATGCCGCGGCCGAGATGGTTGCCGCGCACGCCGACCGGGACGGCGACGTCCGGCGCGACGTGCAGCACGCATCCCGGGGCCCCGAACGGGGTCAGGTCGATCGGAACGGACAAGGGCTGGATCGCCAGACCGAGGAGCGACGCAGCGTCGCTCGTGGTCACGTGCAGGAGTTCGGGCGTCGCGCCCGCGCGGAGGCTCCGTTCCGCGACGGTCGCGCTGGGCGTTGCCGGTACCGGGCCGCATCCCTGGCCGATCACGGTCCGCGTGCCTTGGATTCCGTCGCTCTCGCAGTCGATCGGCCACCAGGTCGACGTGTTGCCCGGAGCCGGTTCGCCTTCCAGTTCGATGCAAAGGACGCCGCCGTCGTACCGGAAGCCGGTCGAGAACGGGATGGTGACGACGTCCGGTGCCGTCCAACCGGCCGCGTTGCGGTGCGGGAGGCGCGGCGCAGCCGGCAGGTTCACCGTCGCATCGAACACGATCACGGCCGGCTCCGTTCGATTCTCGGCGAACCTCGGCGACGCTTCGTCGATCGACGCGAACGGTGCGACGCTGATCGACACCTTGAGCCTGCTCTGACCACGCATGAGGGGCGGCGACGCCCCGTCACGACGCAATGTGAGGCGGTCGATCGTGCGGCCGGTGATCGGGCCCAGCACGCCCGGCCGAGCAGGAACTGTTGTCGACGGCGTTCGGTGAACCCGGCGGCCTCGGAGTTCCCGGTGCCGTCTCGTGCGGCTGCGGCGCTCGGCAGCACGATCGCAGTCTGCGCGCACAAGGCACCGACGAGCGTGCACGTGGCAAGGGCGTGGATCAGCATGGTTCGTTCAATCCGAAGAGACGATGTCGACACGGATCTCGGTGGCCGGATCGCCGAAGTCCGTGATTGTGAAGGAACCGCCCGCGTTGCCCGGCGGGGCGAGCAGTTCGATTTCGTTGTGCGCGTCCGGCTTGTACTCCTTGGGTTCGCCGCTGGGGTTGGGCACCACGTACCACGGTCCCGGGCCGGTCACCGTGATCGTGACCGGCTGGCCCTCGACGGCCGGATTCGGATCCACCGAGATCCGGTCACGCCGAGGGCTTCGCGGAAGCGGCTTCATTGCCCGCGCGCTGCGGCTTGCAGCGCGGCGCGGAGCGGGTGCAAGGTCTCCGGCAGCACTGCGCCGCTCTCGGCCAGGTGCCGAGCCAACGTTCGATCCTGGTGCTGCATCGCGAACTCCGCGAGCCGCGCATACCCCGCGATCAATGCCGGGTCGTCAGGCACGCGCTCGAACACGACAAGGAACGTGGCATAGCTCGCGGCCAAGGCGTCGATCGGGCCTGCGGCCCACGCTCGCGCGCGCTGCACGGCCACTTCCGGAAGCCCGGCGGGCAGCCGCGGCTCCCTGGATCCGGACGTACTCCGCCCGACGAAGAAACTCGAGACCGTCGCCGCGCAGCCGATGAGACCGAGCGCGAGGAAGTTGCGACGCGTGCGGGCGCGGAACTGGTCGAACTTGCGCGCCTTCTTCCAGGACTTCTGCTGCAGCGCGCGCTGTTGACTCGGCAGCAAGCCAAGACGCATGGGAAGACCTCGGCTGTGGGCAGCACGCTATCCCGCCCCGGAAGAGGCGGTCAAGCCCGGCGCGCGAGGCGGCCATCGCGCCGACCCTCACCCCCGCGCTGCGCCGCGCCCGGCCGTACGCTCCAATGTCGTCATGCCTCCCGAGTCCGTCGCCATCCTCCTCGCCCTCGCGTGCGTCGCCGTCCTCCCTGCGCAGCCGCCGGCCGACGCCGGCAGCAAGCCGAAGCCCGGCTACACCGACACGCCGTTGATCCCCGGGTCGCGCTGGCGCGTGCACGACGCGGAGCGTCCGCGGCCGCCCGTGGTCGAGCCGCCGACGCCGAGCAGCGACGCGCAGCCGGGCAAGCCGCCGTCGGACGCGATCGTCCTGTTCGACGGCACGGACCTGTCGGCATGGAAGGGGCGCGGCGGCGAGGCCAGGTGGAAGATCGTCGACGGCGCGATGGAGGTGAACGGCACCGGCGACATCGAGACCAGAGAGCACTTCGGCGACTGCCAGCTCCACATCGAGTGGTGCGCGCCGCGCGAGGTGAAGGGCAACTCGCAGGACCGTGGCAACAGTGGCGTCTACTTCATGGGGCGCTACGAGGTGCAGGTGCTCGACAGCCGCGACAACGAGACCTACGCCGACGGGCAGGCGGCCGCGATCTACGGCCAGTTCCCGCCGCTGGTCAACGCTTGCCGCAAGCCGGGCGAGTGGCAGACCTACGACATCGTGTTCGAGGCGCCGCACTTCGCCGACGGCAAGCTGGTCAAGCCGGCGCGCGTGACCGTGTTCCACAACGGCGTGCTCGTGCACCACGCGCGCGAACTGCTCGGCGCGGCGGCGCACCGGCAGGTCGCGCGTTACACCGAGCATCCGCCCGAAGGCCCGTTGCGCCTGCAGGACCACGGCAACCCGGTGCGCTTCCGCAACGTGTGGATCCGGCGGCTGGACCGCACCGAGGACGGCGGCGCCGGCAAGTGAGCCGGCACCGCGTCGCCTTCATCCCATCCCGGGAGCGGCGCGGCACACGAACGACTGCCGCCATCCCGGCGGCGCGCACTTGTCCTTCACCACCTCGACCTCGCTGGTGAAGCGACCGCCGCCGAGCGGGTGCAGGCTCGCCTCGGCGCGAAGGGACGCGAGGGAATGCGGCGCGTGCACGCCGGCGCGGGTGAGGCACAGGAGCAGCGTGCCGTGGTGCTGGGCGAGTCCGACGAGCCGGGTCTGGGTGGCGAGCGGGACCTCGTGGTCGGCGGCGCCGCTGTCGAGGTCGAGGACGACGATCCCGAAGGCACCGCTGCGCAGCAGGATCTCGGCCGCGGGCAGCAGGCCGTGCGCCGGCACGCGCGCGACGACGAGCGCGTCGAGGTCGATTCCGCCCTCGGCGAGGTCGGGCGGGTGGAACGACGACGCGGTCGCGGTGACCCAGGCCGCCGGTTCGCGCGCGAGCTGCGCCTCCAGCACGAGCCGCGCGGCACACGTGAGCCGCGCCGCCATGCCGCGCGCTGTCAGCTCGACGTAGCGGCCGGCGAGGCCGCCGAACGACCAGCTCGTCGGCGGAGCGGGACGGTTGCGCCAGGCGTGGCCCTGGTGCAGCAGCTCGCGAAGGGACAGCGCTGCCATGCGGGCCACGATGGAAGACGCAAGACTGGAATGGAAGGGCCGGGGCTGCCGGCCGTCGACGGATTCGCGCAAGCCGTTTGCACGAGCCCGGTTGCGGCCTCTGCCCGCGGCCGGTCGGGCGTGCGGTGGGCGTCGCGACCTGACATGAAGCGCCGCCGGTCGTCGAGGATGACCGAGCGGGCGGCGCGGTGCTGCGCGAAGCGGTCGACGCTTCGAGGCCGCGCTGCGCGACGGCGCCGAGCACGCGCGCATGCCCGAAGGTCTGCCGCGCGCGCTGCTGCACCTGGCCGAGGCGCATGCCGCCGCCGGCGAGCGCGACGCGGCGGTGCGCGCCCTGGTGCGCCGGCAGGAGGTGTTGCCCGAGCCGAAGGGGGCGCTGCGCGCGCTGGGCGGGAGGCTGGGGCTCGCGGGCGATGCGACCTTCGAGCAGCTCGTCGAGCGCGCCCGGGCGCCGTGGCGGAGCGGCCGGACTCCGACGAACGACGAGTGTCGCGCGCGCGGAGCGCGCGCCGCGCCGTTCGTCAGCCGTCCGCGTCCGCGACGATGCGGGCGAGGTCCGCGCTGACCAGCTCGTACAGCGTGCGGCAGTAGTCGCAGTGGATGCGCAGGGTCTCGCCGCTCGCGATCGTGCGGCGCAGCTCTTCGGTGCCGAGCGCGGCGGCGGCGGCGACCGCGCGCTCCCGCGTGCAGTGGCACGAGAACGACACCGGCGACTGCGCGAGCGGCGTGTACGCGCACCCGTCCAGCAACGCATCGAGCACGCGCTGCGGGTCGTCGCCGTGCGCGCGCAGCCACGGCGAGAGCGGGCCGAACGCCGACAGGCGCGCACGCATCGCGGCGAGCGGCGGCTCGGTCAACTCGGGCAGGAGCTGGACGACGAAACCCAGCGCCGCGCTCACGTCCGCGCTGCCCGGCGGATCGGTGACGCAGGCGAGGGCGAGGAAGCTCTGCACCTGCTCGGACTGGGCGAAGTAGCTCGCGAGCGCGCCTTCGATGCCGCCGTCGCGCGGGGCGCGCAGCAGGCCGCGGTGCGCGCCGCCGCGCGGCAGCGCGCGTTCGACGCGCAGGCTGCCGCCGGAGTCCAGATCGACACCGAGCGCGCGGTCGCGCACCTGCGCGAGGCCGCGCGTGCGGCCTTCGGGCCACGCGTCGCCGACCACCAGGTTGTCGCTCTCGTCGGCGAGCACGACCTGCACGCGGTTCGGCGGCGACATCGTCTCGCGCACGAGGATCGCCGCGGTCACCGCTTCGCCGAGCTGGTGCGCGGCGAAGCCCTCGACCTCCTGCGCCTCGACGATCGCGCGGACGGTGCCGGTGGTCTGCGCGACGATGACGCGGAACGCGCCGTCGTCGGTCATCGCGCGCAGCACGGCGTCGGTCACCACCACGGCAGGATGCGCCGGACGCGGGGCGCGGCAACGAAATGCGGCTCGGGGAGGACGGTCATGCGGCGCGGAGAGGTGATCCTAACATCCGGCCCGCGCCGGGGTGCGCTCAGCGCCAGTGGCGGCGCAGTTCGACCACGCGGCCGAGGATCTGCACCGCGTCCGGGTCGAGCACGATCGGCGGATAGTGCGGGTTGGCCGCGACCAGCGCGACGCGCCGGCCGCGCCGCTCGAAGGTCTTCACCGTCGCTTCGTCGTCGACCAGTGCGACGACGATGTCGCCGGGCTCGGCCTTGTCCTGGCGGCGGACGATGACGATGTCGCCTTCCAGGATCCCGAGCCCGTTCATGCTGTCGCCGTGGACGCGCAGCGCGAAGTAGTCGCCGCGGCCGTCGCCCTCGATCGTCACGTAGCCTTCCGGCGTCTCGATCGCGGCGTGCAGCGCGCCGGCCTGCACCCGCCCGACCAGCGGCACGCACCGCGTGCGCATCGCCCGGCCGCGCTGCTCGGCGAGCCGGTAGCTGCGCGACCGGCCGGGGGTCTTCACCAGCCGGCCCTCGGCGACCAGCGCGTCGAGGTGGCGGCGCGCCGACTCGACCGCTTCGAAGCCCATGGCGGCCTGGACTTCGCGCACGGTCGGCGGCGAGCCGGCGAGCAGACGTTCACGCACGAAGCGGAACACCTTCTCGCGCGTCCGTCCTGGTGGCGTGTACGCCATCTCGTCCGATAAGGTCGAGCGCATTGCCGGCAGTGTCAAGCGTGAGGATGCGGTGACGGCGCGACACGACCTCGTCGTCGTCGGTGCGGGCCTGGTCGGCCTGGCGACCGCGCGCGCGTGGCAGCGCGCCGGCCGCGGCAGCGTCGTCGTCGTCGAGGCCGAGGACCGCGTTGCCGCCCACCAGAGCGGGCACAACAGCGGGGTGTTGCACGCCGGTCTCTACTATCGACCGGGGTCGGAGAAGGCCCGGCTGTGCGGGCGCGGCCGCGCGGCGCTCGAAGCGTTCTGCACGGCGCACGGCGTGCGCTGGCAGCGCACGGGCAAGCTGGTCGTCGCGACCGACGCGTCGCAGGTGCCGGCACTCGACGAGTTGGAACGCCGGGGCAGGGCGAACGGGATCGACGGGATCGAGCGGCTCGGCCCCGAGGGGCTGCGCGCGCACGAGCCGGAGGTGCGCGGCGTCGAAGGGCTGTGGGTGCCGGTCACCGGGATCGTCGACTTCGCCGGCGTCGCTGCGGCGCTGCGCGCGGAGATCGAGCGGGCCGGCGGAGACGTGCGTCTGCACAGCAAGGTGAGCGCGGTGCGTGACGACGGAGGCGAGCTCGTCGTCGTCGCCGGCGACAGCGAGGTTCGCGCGCGCT
>DATGPD010000061.1:0-4626 GCA_035305285.1 Planctomycetota bacterium | reverse complement strand
CGTCCTCGTCGGCGAACGCGACCACCGGCTCACGGCGCACGTACTGGTCGGCGAACCGCCGCTCGTACAGCACCTCGCCGGTCGCCGTGTCCACCAGCCGCACGGTGAAGTCCCAGCGCGCCGCCTCGACCGCGAGCGCCTCGTGCACGAGGAAGTCGAACAGGTCGACCACGAGCCAGTGCGTGATGCCCGCCTCGACCAACCGGTCGAGCGCGCGGCGCTCGCCGATCCCCTCGGCGAGCGCCGCGCCGTGCTCGCCCAACGCGAGGGTGAGTTCGGGGACGACCTCGACCGGCACGACCCACCAACCCGCCGCGCGCAGCGGGCGCTCGAGCGTCGCCAGCACGTCGGCGCGCACG
Source organism: Planctomycetota bacterium (assembly GCA_035305285.1). Lineage (GTDB taxonomy): Bacteria > Planctomycetota > UBA1135 > UBA1135 > UBA2386 > DATGPD01. Next base: position 4,267 of record DATGPD010000061.1, on the reverse strand, counting down.
TCGCGCTGCCGCGTGCGGTCGACGACCGTCGGCAACAGCACGGCGCGCGCCGGCGCGACCGGCTGCACCGCGGGCTGGCGCATCCACTGGCGGTAGCGCGCCAGGAATCGTTCGGCGCCGGGCCACTCTGCGGCCTCGTCGGCGAGCAACGCGTCGGCGTCGATCGCATCGCCGCGCAGGAGACTCTGGTGCACGGCGGCGACCCGGACCCCGGGGGCGACGTCGCCGTCGAGCATCGCGCGCAGCAGTTCCGCGCGCTGCGCGCGTTCGTCGTTCGGCGCGAGCAGGTAGCGCCGCAGCGAACCCTCGTAGCGCCCCTCCGGGGCGGCGCAGGCCGCGACGAGGAGGAGCGCGAGGTACGGACGCATGGCGGCATTCTGCGGCGCGCGGCACGCGGCGACCATCCTGCAGGCTCGCGCCGGAGCGGGCGGAAGCGGGCGCACTCGCCCGGCAGCGGCCCACGGTCCCGCGCATGCGGCGCAAGCAGACAGCCATGCTCTGCGCGAGCACGTCGACCGACCCGACACGCGAGGTCGGCCAGGCCCGGCACGCGCGGCACCGGGGGGGAGTGCCGCAGGCCTCATCCACCGCCTCCGGACCCGCGCCCGTCGTCCGGCCCGGCTGCCGCGGTGTGCGCCGGCGCTCGCCGGGTCCCCGTCTGGCCGGACCGGCGGGCCCCCCGGGTCAGCGGCTTCCCACCAGTTCGTCCGCGAGCGGCCCCGCGTCGTAGACCTTGCGCAGCGCCTCCACGATCGCGCGGACGTGCACCGACACCGAGCGCGCCGCCTTCTCGTCGTAGAGAAAGCGGTTCGGGAGCTGCTCGATGTTGCCGTCGAAGATCAGGCCCACGACCTCGCGCTTGGTGTTGATCACCGGGCTGCCCGAGTTGCCGCCGATGATGTCGTTGGTGCTGACGAAGTTGACCGGCGTGTCGAGGTCGACCGAGGCGCGCCGGTCGAGGAACGGTTTCGGCAGGTCGAACGGCTCCCGGCCGTCGAACTCGCTGTGCCGAGCGTAGAGCCCGTACATCGACGTCTTCCACGGCGCGACGGTGCCGTTGTACTCGTAACCCTTCACCACGCCGTCGGAGAAGCGCAGGGTGAACGTGGCGTCCGGGCTGACCTTGGTGCCGTAGGCCGCGAACAGCGCCTGGCCGATGCGCGCGCCGTGCACGCGCTCGCGGGTCGCGAGTGCCTCCCACTCGCGGTAGTTGCGCTGCGCCATCGGCACGACCGCGAGCGCGATGCGGATCGCGATGTCGTCGCACTTCGTCACCGCCTCGTGACCGCCCTCCAGGAGCTGGGCGACGAACGCCTTGTCGCGCAGCTTGCTGCCCTGCTCGATCTCGTCGAACCGCGCCGCCGGGTCCTTGCCGGCGAGCACGGCCTGCAGGTAGGGGTCATCCTTGCCGAGCCACTTCTTCGCCCGGTTCATGTGGTCGACGAACAGCCGCTTGGCCGCGGCCTGCTCGAACGGCGTGCCCTCGATCTCGAACTCCCCGGCGATCCGGCGCGCGTTCTTCTGGCCCTGCGGGCTGACGTCGGGATGGCTCGCACGGACGACGATGTCGGCCAGCTCGAGCACCTTGGACATCGAGTTGCCCGCGCCGAACGTCAGCATCTGCAGGCGGCGCTTCGGCTCCAGTTCCTTCTGCGCGCGCGCGACGTCCGCCAGCTCCTGCCACGCACTGAGGTAGCGCCCCTTGGCGAGCGGCAGCCCCTCGATCTTGGCCTTGAACGTCGCCTCGGCGGCCCGCTTGCGCTCCATGCGCTCCGCGTCGAGCAGGCCGGAGAAGTAGCCGGTGAACGCCTTCTGCGTGTTCGCCAGCGAGAACATCGAGTTGCGTACCTCCTGCTCCGCCTTGGCGCCGGTCTTCGCGTACTCGGTCATCGCCGCGATCGCGCCCGCGATCGTCTCCAGGACGATCGGGTAGTAGACGTCGCGCATCCGCTCGAGCTGCGCGAGGGTCAGTAGCCGGCCGGTCGAGCCGGGATTGCCGACGGTGAACACCAGCTCGCCTTCCTTCGGGCCGCTCTCGCTGAAGCGGAAGTAGTGCGCCGCGGTGTCCGCCGGCTTGTCGTTCTCCCAGGCGCGCAGGAAGGTGAAGTCGAAGCAGTAGCGCGGATAGGTGAAGTTGTCCGTGTCGCCGCCGAAGTACGCGGCCTTGAGGTGCGGCGCGCACACCAGGCGGATGTCGTTCCAGACCTTGTACTGGTAGAGCTGGAACATCGCGCCGTTGTAGAGCGTGACGATCTCCGGCCGCAGCTCGGGCTTCTCCTTGCGCGCCGCCTCCAGCACCTTCTGCCGGTTCGCCTCGCGCTTGCGGTCGACGGTCGCCACGTCGTCGTCGTCGGTGACGCCGGCGTTCATCTCCGCGGTCACGTCGCGCATCGCGATGAGCTGCTGCACGGTGAGGCCGGGCACCCGCACCTCGCTCTCGTAGCTCGTCGCGTAGTAGCCGGTCATGCCCCAGTCCTGGCCCTCGGGCGACACCTGGTCGATGTGCTCGCGCGCGCAATGGTGGTTGGTCATGATCAACCCCTTGGGCGACACGAACGACGCCGAACAGCCGTTGCCGTAGCGCAGCGAAGCGAGCCGGACCGCGTCGAGCCATTCGCTCGTCGGCTTGAACCCGTACTCCTGCTCCAGGTACGCGAGCGGCGGGTTCTCGAACGTCCACATCTTGCCGAGTTCGAGGTTCTCCTGCCCGCGCACGGCGGCGGCGCAACAGGCGAGAACGGAGACGAACACGGCAGCGCGGCGGAGAGTCGTCATCGTGGGATCAGCGAGTCGCGCGACGATAGGCACGGAGGCGGTCGATTCCAGGGCCGGCGGCGCGGTCGCGCCGCTCCGGCGAACTCCTCGAAATGGCGCGCGAAACCCCGGGGCAGCCGACGTCGTTCGGCGCCTGACCGGCGGCCGCCGCATCGCCGCGCGCTGCTACGCGCGTCGGACCGCGCGCGCGAGCGCGGAGCGCGCATTTCTCGTGGGGAGCGTCGGCACCGCGGGGTCCGGAAGCGGTAGGCGCCGCACGCAGCGCCGAGCGTGGCGCGCGCTTCGGCGGAAGCTGCCGCCCTTGCGACCCGCCGTCAGCCGTGGGCCGCGGCCAGCGCGCGCGGCACGCTCTGCGGCAGCGGCTGGCCGGCGCGGACCGCCTCGTACACCTCGATCATCTGGTCCACCTTGCGCTCCCAGTCGAACTCGGTGAGCACCCGGCGCCGGCCGGCCTCCCCCATCCTGCGGCGGAGGTCGGGATCGAGCGCGAGTTGGACCATCGCCTCGGCGAGGCCGTTCACGAAGGACTCCTCGTCGTTCGGCGGGACGAGGATGCCGCTCGTCTCGTCGACGTAGTCGAGCGGTCCGCCCCACGCGGTCGCGATCACCGCGAGGCCGCTCGCCATCGCCTCGAGGATGACCGCCCCGCCGCAATCCCGCAGGCTGGGCATGACCAGCACGTCGGAGATCGCGAGGCGGGCGGCAGCCAGCTCCTGCACGACCCAGCCGGCCATGGTCACCCGGTCGCCGAGGTCGAGCTCCTCGCGCATGCGCTCCAGCTCGGCGCGGTCGGAGCCGTCGCCGATGATCTCGAGCCGCATCGGCGCGCGTCGGGAGGCGATCGCGAACGCGCGCATCAGGTAGCGCACGCCCTTCAGCTCCTCCAGCCGGCCGAGGTAGACGAAGCGCGTGACGCCATCGTTGCGGCGCGTGCCGGGATCGTACTGCCACAGGCGCAGGTCGACCCCGTTCTCCGGCATCACGCCGATCTGGCCGCGCACCGCCGGCAGGCCACGTCGCGTGCGCTCGTTGGCCACCAGCACCGCGGCGGCCTGTTGCTTGCCGGGAAACAAGTAGTTGAAGAAGCCGGCGCCGATGCGCGCCAGGGCGAGCGCGAGGCGGGTGATCCAGCCGTCGCGGTGCGGGAACGAAGGCGGCCAGTCCATGTTGCCGTTGAGCGGTCCGATCACCAGCGGCGCGCCGAGCCGGGTCATCACCGACGGCTCCTTGGCGGAAACGGGGATGGGCTGGTGCACGACGTTGGCGCGCATCTCCTTCACCAGCCGGCGCACCATCCGGCGCTCGCGCAGACCAGTGTAGATGTGGGCAAAGGCGGTGACCGTGACCAGATCGAGGTGGTGCGGCAGCGTCCGGCCGATCCGCCACAGCAAGCGGTTGATCCACGTGTCCGGCACGAAGAACAGCCGGTCGCGGTCGCGCGGGAACATGGCGCGCAGCTCGGATCGGGTTCGGCCGTGCGCCACGAGCCACG
>DATGPD010000060.1:0-3066 GCA_035305285.1 Planctomycetota bacterium | reverse complement strand
CTCACATCACCCGGCGCACCCACCGCGCGACCGGCAGCGTCAACCGGTGCACGTCGGCCAGGATCATGTAGAGCGCCGGCACCAGCAGGAGCGTGATCAGGGTCGCGAACATCACCCCGAACCCCAGCGACACCGCCATCGGGATCAGGAACTGCGCCTGCACGCTCTTCTCCAGGATCAGCGGCGCCAGGCCCGCGGCGGTCGTGATCGACGTCAGCAGGATCGGCCGGAAGCGCTGCACACCGCTCTCGAACACGGCGTCGAACAGCGCTGTGCCGCGCGCGCGCGCCTCGTTGATGAAGTCGACGAGCACGATGCTGTCGTTGACCACCACGCCGGTGAGCGCGACGAGGCCGAACATCGACATGACCGTCAGGTCCATGCCGAGCAGCACGTGGCCCCAAACCGCGCCGACCAGGCCGAACGGGACCGCGGTCATGATGATCAGCGGCTGCAGGTAACTGCGCAGCGGGATCGCCATCAGCGCGAAGATCGCGATCAGCGCGACGAGGTAGCCGCGCATCAGGCTCGACATGGTCTCCTGCTGCTCCTGCGCCTGGCCCTCGACCGCCCAGGTCAGGTCGTGGCGCCGCACCAGATCGGGCAGCACGTCGCGCTGCAGCGCGGCGAGCACGGCGTTGGCGTTGGCCGGCGCGGAGACCTTGGCGGTGACGTTTACCTTCCGCGCGCGGTCGGTGCGCTGGATCGTCGAGAACCCGCGGCCCTCGACCGCGACGACCGCCTCGGCGAACGGCACCTCGTCGCCCGCCGGCGTGCGCAGGCGGAGGTCCTCCAGGTCGCCGAGCGAGCGGCGCGCCTCCTCCGGGTAGTGCACCATGACCTTGATCTCCTCGCGGCCGCGCTGGATGCGCTGCACCTCCTCGCCCCAGAACGCGGCGCGCACCTGGCGCGCGACCGCCTCGGTGGTGAGTCCGGTGCTCTCCGCGCCGGGGCGCAGACGCAGCTCGACCTCGCGCTTGCCGATGCGCAGCGAGTCGGCGATGTCGGTCACGCCCGCGAAGCCCGCGAGCGCGGCCTTCAGCTCCTCGGCGGCCTGGCGCAGGCGGTCGAAGTCGTGCCCGGTCAGGCGCAGGTCGATGTCCGCGCCGGCGGTCATGAGAGCGGTCGAGTAGGTCAGCTCGACCGCGTCCGCGATCGGACCGACGCGCTCGCGCCAGCGGTGCATCACCTCCTCGGCGGTGACGTCGCGCTCCTCGGACGGCGCGAGCTGGACGTTCACCTCGCCGAGGTGTGCGCCGAGGATCGCGCCGTCGATCGATCCCTGGTTGCGGCGCTGCTCCAGCGCGTACGGCTGGTCGCCGACCGTGGTCAGCACGTGGCGCACGAGGTCGTGGTGGCCTTCGCGTGCGTACTCGTCGCGCAGCTCCAGCGCGGCGGCCTCCAGGCGCGCGATCGCGGCGGCGGTGACCTCCACGGGCGTCCCCTGCGGCATGCGCAGGAGGGCGACCACGTTGTCGCCTTCGAGCGTCGGCATGAAGCGGAACGGCAGTCGGCCGCCCGCGACCCAGCCGATGGTCAGCACGAAGATCGCCAGCGACGCCGCGACGGTGACGTAGCGCATGCGCAGCGCGGCAGCGAGCACCGGGCGGTGCACGTGGCGGACGAACGCGTCGAGGCCGGCGAGGAACGGCGCCTGGACGAGGCCCCACAGGCGGGCGAACACGTGCTGCCGCGCCGGGTCGACCTTGCGCAGGTGGGAGAGGTGCGCCGGCAGCACGAGCTGCGATTCGATCAACGACACGAGCAGCGTCGTGACGACGACGAACGGGATCGTCTGCCAGATCTTCCGGAAGTTGCCGGCGACGTCGAACATCGGCGTGAACGCCGCGACCGTCGTCAGCACCGCGAAGATCACGGGCTTCGCCACCTGCTTCGTGCCGACCGCCACGGCGACCGGTCCCGGCATCCCCTCCTGGATCTTCCGGTCGATGTTGTCGCCGACCACGATCGCGTCGTCGACCACGATCCCGAGCACGACGATGAACGCGAACAGCGAGATCATGTTCACCGACACGTCGCCCCACGGCATGAGGATGAACGCGCCGAGGAACGAGATCGGGACGCCGAGCGCGACCCAGAATGCGAGCTTGAAGCGGATGAACAGGGCGAGCGACAGGAAGACCAGGCACAGGCCCTGCAGGCCGTTGCGCACCAGCAGTTCGAGGCGGCTGCGCAGGATGGTCGTGTCGTCGCGCCACGCGGTGAGGGTGATCCCCGGCGGCAGTTGCGCGCGCGCCCGCTCGATGTAGTCGAGCACGGTCTCGGCGACCGCGAACGTGCCCTGATCGCCCACGCGGTAGACCTGCACGATCGCCGCCGGCTTGCCGTCGAACCGCGCGACGAGGTCGGAGTCCTCGAAGGCGTCGCGCACGGTGGCGATGTCGCGCAGGTAGACCGCCGTGCCGTCCGGCCCGCTGAGGACGACGAGGTCCTCGAACTCCGGCCCGCGGTAGGCCTGCGCCTCGCTGCGCAGCAGGATCTCGCCCGCCGCGGTCTTCACCGAGCCGCCGGGCAGGTCGAGCGACGCCTGGCGCACCGCGTCCGCCACCGCGGCGAACGTCAGGCCGTGGCGGCGCAGCGCGGCCTCGCTGACCTCGATCGAGATCTCGTACGGGCGCACGCACACCAGGTCGACCTTGGTGACCTTGCCGGTCGCGAGCAGGTCGTCGCGCACCTTCTCGCCGGCCTTCTTCAGCACGTCCTCGGGGACGTCACCGGCGATCGCGATGTTGATCACCTGGCGCACGAGCGTCGGCTCGCTGATGACCGGCTCTTCCGCCTCGCGCGGGAACGAGGTGATCGCCGCGACCCGGTTGCGCACCTCCTCGGCGACCGCGTCGACGTCCTCGCCGGGCAGGACCTCGATCGTCACCGTGCCGGCGCCCTCCACCGCGGTCGACTGCACGCGCTCGACGCCGGCGATGCCCTGCACCTCCTCCTCGATCGGCATGCAGATGGCCTCCTCGATCTCCTCCGGTGCGGCGCCGGGGTATACGACGCTGACCGTCACGAGGTTCAGCTCGGCGGCCGGGAAGACCTCGGTCT
>DATGPD010000059.1:0-7266 GCA_035305285.1 Planctomycetota bacterium | reverse complement strand
ACCCCGAGGGGTGCTCGGCAATCGCGAGCGAGCCCGGCCGGCGCGGCCTTTCGCCCGCGACCCCCTTCCGTCGCGCGCGCGCGCTGGCGTAGTTTCTCCTTCTCTTCGCGTGTCGTCCTCCTGCCCGATCGCTGCTCGCTGCCGATGCCCGCGCTTGCGCCGCGTGGCCACGGAGGTCGGGCGATGAACGACGCGCGCGTCATCGACGCGATCGTGGAGAAGGCGCTCGGCAACAAGGGCCTCGTGCCCCTGGAGCTGCTGCTCGCCGAGTTCGTGCCGACCGAACGGCTGCGCGCGCTGGCGCGCGCGCGCGGGTTGACGGTCAAGGGTTTCCGCATCGACGCCGCGCCGGCGCCTGCGCTCGCCCAGGCCCTGGTGCGCGGCCTGGAGCCGGACCTGCTCGCCGACCTGTGCGCCGAACTGGTCGCCGTGCTGCGCAGCGGTGCGACGCCCGCGGCCAACCCGCCGGCGGCGACCAACGACTCCGTGCGCCAGGGCGAGGCGGGGACGACGGGCTCCGACGGCGTCGACCGCGCCGAACTGGAGCGCCTGCGCGGCCAGCTCGGCGCGACGGTCGCCGCGCAGCGCAAGGCGGAGGCGCGCGCCGCGGAGCTGGAGAGCCGGCTCGCGCAGCGCGAGCAGCACCTCATCCGGCTGCGCGGCGATCTCGAAGCCGCCGAGCGGCGCGGGGCGGCAGCGGCGCAGCCGGCCGCGCCCGACCGGGACACCCTCCGCGCCCTGCACGAGGCGGAGCAGGAGCTGGACGTGCTCGCGCGCAGCGAGGAGTCGTACCGGCGCCGGCTCGCGGAGCAGCAGACGACGATCCGGGCGCTCACCCAGCGGATCGAGGAACTGGAGGCGATGCTGCCCAAGGACCGCCGGCGCAAGGCGCCGCCGTCCCCGCCGCCGCCGGCCGCCGAGCGCTTCCGCGTGCCGCACTTCACCGCCGAGTTCTACCGTTCGCTCGAAGGACGCGACCAGCGGAGCGTCGAGGCGGCGTTCGACGCCGTGCTGCGCTTCTCGACCGCGGGCTACTCGTATCCCGGCCTGGAAGTGAAACAGCTCGAAGGCGTGGACCTCTGGAGCATGCGCGCCGGGATCAAGGTCAGGGTCTACTTCCGTCCGCGGCCCGACGGGAACGTGGACATCGTCGCGGTCGGCGACCGCGAGGACCAGGACACCCTGTTGCGCCGGTTGCGGTGAGCCGCGCATCCGCGGCAGCACCCGGCTGGAGCACGCGACGCGTGCGGGGCGGCACGCGCCCTGCCCGCGACCCGCGTGCGCCCGCCTTTTGGCCCCTGTCGTCACCGGTGGTTCCGCGGTCGAATCGATCGGCGAGCGGGCCGGCCGACCGGGCCCGTTGAACGACGCCGATGCCGCGCATGCTGCCGATCTATGTCCGCGCCGGCGCCCGGGTGCGCTTTCCGGACCCGACGAAGGCCGACGCCGACGGGCTGGTCGTCGTCGGCGGTGACCTGTCGGTCGAGCGGCTGATCGCCGCGTACCGCGCCGGGATCTTCCCGTGGTTCGACGAGCGGACCCCGCCGCTGTGGTGGTCACCCGACCCGCGCGGCGTGATCACCCCGGAGAGTCTGCACGTCCCGCGCCGCTTGTGGCGCACGATGCGCAGCGGCCGCTTCTCGCTCGTGTTCGACGGCGACTTCACCGCGGTGATGCGCGGTTGCGCCGCGGACCGCGCGGAAGGCACCTGGATCATCCCGGCCATGATCGAGGCGTACACCGCGCTGCATCGCGCCGGGCTGGCGCACAGCGTCGAGGTGCTGCACGACGGCGTGCTCGCCGGCGGCATTTACGGCGTGCACGTCGGCGGCGTGTTCGCCGCGGAAAGCATGTTCCACCGGGTCACCGACGCGTCCAAGGTCGCGCTCGTCGCGCTCGCCCACCGTCTGTTCGCCGCGGGCGTCGAGCTGATGGAGGTGCAGTTCGTCACGGCGCACCTGCAGCGCTTCGGTGCATTCGCGATGCCGCGGCGAACCTACCTGGAGCGCCTGCGCGCGCTGCGCGACCGTGCGGTGGACCTCGGTCCGCCCGGTCCGTTCGCACTGCCGTCGCCCCCGGCCGGCGCTGCGCCGGCGCGCGTCGCGGAGCGCGAATCTTGACCGTGTCCGCCGCCGGCGTCCAATGCCGTGTGGATGCCATCCTCCCCGGCCGAGCCGCGGTGCCCCTGGTCGCGACGCCTGCCCGCATGGCGTCGCTAGCGCGAGCCTTGACGGAGTCCGTCGAATGCGCGGCAACCCCGACGGAGCGACCGCGGCTGCCGCTGCCCACTCCGTACCGCGCCGAGGTGCTCAAGGAGGACCTGACCAGCCGGGTCGAGCGCGTGCACGGCGAGCGCGGCACCTTCGTGCGCAAGACCTACGCGCCGCGGCCGCTGTTCCTGTGGCGCACGTTCCTGCGGCCGGCGAAGGCGCGCCGCGAACACGACAACCTGCGCGCGCTGGAAGCCGCCGGCGTCCCGGTCACGCGCGCGCTCGCATGGGAGGAGGAACGGCGCTTCGGATTCGTGCCGCAGAGCCGGCTCTGGCTCGAGGACGCGGGCGAGGTCCGCAACCTGAAGGACGCGCTCGCCGCCGGCGCACCGCGAACGCGCGCCGCGCTGCTCGCCCAGTACGCGGCGCTGCTGCGCGCGCTGCACGAGCGGGGCTTCGTCAGCCTGACCGCGTACCCGCGCAACGTCGTGGTCGCCGGCGGCCGCCTGCTGCTGTGCGACCAGCCTTACCTCGTGCGCCGTCGCGCTCCGGTGGGGCGCGCCGCGGCGAGCATCGACCTGTACGACGCCCTGTTCACCCCGGGACGGGTGCGGGCGCTGGGGCGCAGCGAGCGGCTGCGCGCGCTGGTCGCCTACGCCGGCGAGCGGCGCGCGGCGTACGCGCTGTGGCGGCGCCTCGTGCGCCGCCCGGCGTTCTGGCAGCGGTTCTTGAAGGGTTGCATCAAGGTCGGCAGCCGGATCGGATTGTGGAGTCGCCAGCCGTGATGGAGCAGTCGAAGATCGACAACTACGTCTCGGCCCGCGGTGCCGCGGCGTACAAGGCGGACTACGACCGCAAGCTGCACCGCAAGGTGTCGGACCGCCTGGAGCGCGCGATCTTCGCGCGCATGTTCGCGCTGATCGGCCCGTGCGACACGCTCCTCGACCTGCCGTGCGGCGCCGGCCGGCTGTTCGAGATGTTCACGCGCTACGCGCGCGCGGTGTACGAGGCCGATTTCTCGCCGAGCATGCTGCGCCTGAACGCGGAGGACCACGGCTGTGCCGCCGCGGGCTACCTGCGCTGTTCCGGCCTCGCGATCCCGCTCGCCGACCGGTCGATCGATGTCGTCGTGTCGGTGCGCCTCAGCCACCACCTGGCCCGCCCCGCCGACCGCGAGCAGCACCTGCGCGAACTGATGCGCGTGGCGTCGCGCGCGGTGATCGTCACCTACTTCTCGCACTACTCGCTGAAGAACTGGCTGCGCCGCTTGCGCAAGCCGTTCAACCGCAAGGCCGACAAGCACACGCTCGCGACCGCGCGCGTGCGCGAAATCGCGCGCGAGTGCGGGTTCGTGCCGCGCCGACTGGAACCGCTCTCGCGCATCGGCTCGGGGCACGTGTTCGCGTTGCTCATGCGCGAGGCAGGCGGCTGAACGCCGCAGTGCGTCGTGCCGCCGGTTCCCGCGGCGAACTGGTGCGGCGGGCGCGCCTTCAGAAGGCGTTGCCGGAGAGCACGCGGCGCACCGGGCCCGAGGCCTGCACGGTCGCCGCGCCGAACACGGGGTTCACCTGGACGAGCTGTGCGCCGTCGACCACGAGGCTGCCCGCGTCGCTGACTGCGATGCGCTGCGCGCCCTGGACCGTGGGCAGGGCGGTCAAGGTCCCGTCCGGGGCGCGGAACACGATCGCCGACACGCCGCCCCCGCTGACCGCGAGCACGCGCCAGTCGCCGTCGAGCAGGACCACCTGGTCGATGCGCACGCCGGCCGGAGCCGTGAGGATCGGGGTGCCGCCGTCGCCCTCGAGGACGGCGTCGCCCGCCGAGGACGCGACGATCAGGTCGGGACGCGCACCGAGCGTCGCGCCGAGGCGCGGCAGACGGTCGAGTCGGCTGCCGAGCGGAGTGGTCGTGCCCGTGCCCGGATCGTTGCGCAGCAGGCGCAGCTCGGTGCCCTGCTGGTCGGCGACGAGCACCGCGCCGCCGCCGGTCACGTGCACCATGCGCGGCACGAGCGAGCCGGGGTAGTACGGCCGCGTCACCGTCCCGGTGCGCGTGAGGTTCGCGACCGGCAGGTCGCCGGTGGCCGCCGCGTAGACGTCGAACCGGTCGGGGTCGCCGATGGCGGCGATCATCACGGTGCGCGCCGTGAACGTCGGGAAGATCCCGATGCCGATGTACGGCTCGAAGTTGTGGTCGCCGGTGACGTGCGTCGTCAGGGTCGCGCCGGTCGTGTCGTGCAGGTACAGCTCGTCGCGCAGCGACGCGTCGGTGTAGAGCAGCCGCGTGCCGTCGTCGTTCAGCAGCATGCGCGGCCCGCCCGTCGTCTCTGGCAGGTAGCCGGGCTCTTCGTACTTCGCGGCCGGCGCGTTCACCCGCACCGGCGGACCGCTCTCCGTCGCGAGCCAGATGCTGAACGACGGCTGCACGCCGTAGAGGAACGCGACCATGCGGCCGTCGCCCGACATCGCGAGCTCGCTCTTCATGCGTGCGCCGGCGATCGCGGGCGGGCTGCAGTCCTCCGGGGTGCTGCCGTCGGCGAACGCACAGTGGCGCATCCGTTCGTCGTCCGTCGCGAAGAACACGTGCGTGCGGCCGGGCATCACCGACTCGACCTCGATCTCGACGCCGAGGGTGATGCTGCGCGCGGGCGTGCCCGTGCTCGCGAAGGACGCGCCGTCGAGGCGCAGCACGAAGAGCGTCCGCTCCGCGGCGTCCACCGCGACCGCGTGGCCGCCGTCGGGCGACACGCCGATCCGGTCGGCGAACGGCGTCGCGCCGGCGATGCCCGGCAGTTCCAGCAGCGGGATCGCGCGGCCGTCGGCGCGCACCAGCAGGTAGCCGTACCTCTGGCCGCCGTCGCGCCGGTACGCGAGCACGCGTCCGCCCTGCGGCAGCTCGACCGACACGAGCCCGCTGCGCTCGATCCGCCGGCTGCGTGCGGCGTCCAGCTCCTGCTGCAACGTGCGCCCGGTGATCTCGATCGGCAGCAGTTCCAGGTTGGCGAGCACGGTCGCGGGCTGCGATCCGGCGCTCGCCTCGGGCACGGTGCGCAGGGCGAGTCGGGTCGGCGTCGGGCCTTCGACCCAGGTCAGGTGCTGGGCAGCGAGTGGTGCAAGGGCAAGGGTCGCGGCGACGAGGGCACGCATGACGGGATTCTAGAGCTGGCAAAGTCCGGGAATCGGGCGGGCGGCGTCCGACGCGCCGCGGGTGCGAGGCCGGGCGCGGGGGGCAACGCACATGCCCGCGTGCGGGACGCCGTCTTGCGTCCGGAACCCGGGCACTCGGTCGCGTGATCCGTGCGGATTCACGACACGAAGGGCTCCCCGTGCGAGGGGCATGCCCGTTGCCTTCGCGTGCGCGAACCGACCGTGCCAGCGATTCCGCCCGTGCCCTGCTGCTCCGTTTCCGTACGGCCCGCGCCGGCCGGCGGGACGCGCGCGCCCACGGGATGCCATGAGCGCCGGTCACGCCGGCTCTTGCGGCTCGGTGGGGGCGTGTCTACTTCCCAGGCGGAGATGCCTCGCCCGAGCGCAGACGCCACGTTCGACGACGCGCTGCGCGGACGCTTCGTGCCACGCGAGCAGTTCGAGGGCGGCGAGGGATGGTCCGGCGTCGTCACGCCGGTCGGCGCGCCCGACCAGCGCCTGTTCGCCAAGATCCTTCCGCCCGGCACCGAGTTCGCAGAGGCCTCGCTGCTCGCGTCGCTCCACCATCCGCAGATTCCGCGCGTGGTCGAAAGCGGCGTCACCGCGGACGGACGTCCGTTCTTCGTGCGCGAGCTGGTCGCCGGCCGGCCGCTGCACCAGGCGTTCCCGCTGACGCCCGAGGAGGCCGTCGAGTGCGCGGAGCAGCTCCTCGAAGTGCTCGCCTACGTGCACCTGCGCGGGATCCTGCACCTCGACCTGAAGCCGGGCAACGTCGTGCGCGCCGAGGGGCGCGGCGGCCCTCGCTACCACCTGCTGGACTTCGGCCTCGGCCGCCGCGGCCGGGGGCGCGCCGCGGGCGGCACGCCGTTCTTCGCGCCGCCCGAGACCCTGCTCGGCCTGCCGGCGTCGCCGCGCAGCGACCTGTTCTCGCTCGGCGCGGTGCTGTTCGTCGCGCTGCGCCCGCCCGACCGGCCGCTGCCGCTCGCGCGCTTCCTGAACCGCTTCCCGCACGACGACTTCTTCGCCGCGCTCGGCGAGGAACCCTACGCGCTGCCGGCGCCGTTCGCGACGATCCTGCCGCGGTTGCTCGCGCGCCGGCCGGAGGAACGCTACGCCGATGCGCAGGAGGCGCTCGAAGCGTTCACCGGCGGGAGCGGGCGGCCGTCGCCCGAGATCCTCGCGCTCGATCCGATCGCGACCTTCGGCGACGTGCTACTGCGCGCGATCGCCGACGTCCCCACGGACACGGACGTCGTCGTATGCGGCGGCGGGCCCGACGACCGGCGCGCGCTCGCCCTGCACGCTGCGTGTGCGCTGCCCTCGGTGCAGCGCATCGCGGTCGAGCGCGACGCGTGCCGGCTGGTACGCGGCGGAGCGCCGGTGTCGTGGCAGGTGCCCCGCCTCGCGCTCGGCGACGTCGCCGCGCACCTCGAACGCGTACTCGACCTCGATGCCGCGAGTGCGCACCGCGCCGCCGACGTGCTGCTGTCCTCGGGCGTCGACTCGCCCGCGACGCTCGGCCAGGCGCTGCGCGCGCTGGTCGACGCGGGCCGCATCGTGCCGAACGGCGTGCGCTGGATCTGGCCCGATGCGATCGCCGGCCGCGTCCGGCTCGAGCCGCCGCCGGGTCCGCCGGCGAGCGCTGCCGAACTGACCGCGCTCGCCGCGCGCGGCGCGGTGGCCCAGGCGGACGCCGCGTTCCGCGCGATGCTGCGCGTCGCGCCGGGGCGCGAGCGCGCTCTGCGCGAGGCGGTCGCGACCGGCTACCTGCAGGGCGGCGAACCGAGCAAGGCGCTGCCGCTGGTGCACGACCTGCCGCTGCTGCGCGCCGCGGCGTTCCTCGACCTCGGCCGCGTGCGCGACGCCGAGGCCGAGCTGGCAGCGCTGCCGCGCGCCGCGCTCGAGGGGCC
>DATGPD010000058.1:0-2151 GCA_035305285.1 Planctomycetota bacterium | reverse complement strand
CTCGATGTGCGTCGGCACGCTCGCGCCGATCGGCTCCGAGCTGGTCCTGCACGAGGCTCCGACCTCGTTCGGCACGGGCGCCGCGCCGGCGATCGCGTCGACGCGGAGCGGCGGCGGTCCCTCCGTCGACTACGGCGTGTGCTACACGCAGCACACGAGCAATCCGCCGCGCACGACTCTTGGCATCTACCAGGGGCGCGCGCCCGCGGGCGGCTTCTACCGCCGCGGAATGGGCTGCGGTATCTCGATCGACACGGGCGGTCGGCCGAGCATCGGCCACACCGTGCGCGTCGTGGTCTACCCCAACCCGGGCGATGTGCCGTTCCTGATCCTCGGCACGCCCGCGCCGGCCACCACGGTCTGCGCGTGGTGCAGCACCGGAATCGACCTCGCGCGCCCGACCGTCGTCCTGCCGAGCCCGATGGAACTGCCCGTGCCGCCCGAGCCGCGCCTGGTCGGCCTGACGCTGTCGGTGCAGGGGTTCTCGATCGGCACCGGGGACTGCTTCGGGGCGATCCTGTTCAGTGACACCATCGACGTGACCATCCAGTGACCTGGCTGCCGGGCCGGCGGTGGGCCGTCGCTCTGGTCCGCCGCGCGCTACGGATCGCTTCCGTGCGCGCGGCGACCGCGCGGCGTAGCATCGCCCCGGTGGATCCCGCCGAGGTCGAACTCTACGAGCGCGCGAAGGGCGGCGACGCGGCGGCGATGAGCGAGCTGCTGCAGCGCTACCTGCCGCAGCTCCACGCGTTCGTGCGCCTGCGGCTCGACGCCGTGGTGCGCGCGCGCGAGTCCAGCATGGACGTCGTGCAGTCGGTGTGCCGCGAGCTGCTCGCGGCACGCGACCGCTTCGAGTTCCGCGGCGAGGACCGGTTCCGCGCGTGGCTGTTCACTTCGGCGCTGAACAAGATCCTGGAGAAGCAGCGCTTCCACCGGCTCGCCAAGCGCGACGCCGGGCGCGAACAGTCCGCCCCTCTCGGCGAGGAGAGCGCGCTCGCGGTGAGCCTGCTGACCCCGAGCCTCGTGGCCATGGGGCGCGAGACCGCCCGGGCACTGGAGAGCGCCCTCGACGCGCTCAGCCCCGAACACCGCGAGGTGATCACGCTCGCGCGGATCGTGCGCCTGCCGCACAAAGTCATCGCCGAGGTGATGGGCCGCCGCGAGGACGCGGTGCGCCAGCTCCTCGCGCGCGCGATGGTGCGGCTGACGATGGAGCTGCGCCAGCGGGGCGTGGAGCTGGGGGAGTAGGGGGCGGGACCGCGCGGGTGCCGCGGCAGGCGGCTCGGCGGGCAGCGGTGCTCCGACGGAGGGAACTAGCAGCTCCGCCCGCGGGTTGCCCCCATGCCGTACGCATGCTCGTCCTGCTGCTCGCGTCCTCCGCGCGCGCAGGGCTGCTTCCGCGCACGCGGGCGCGAACCCTCTCGGTGTCCTTCCGTCAGCTCTTCGCAGGAACACCCGGCACGTTCGTCGCGGCGGTCGCTCCGCGGCGCGTGTGCGCGGCGGTCAGTTCGCCGGGCAAGGGTGCGGGCGTGGAGCCGGAGCTCCACGATGGCCGGCGCGGTCGCGTGGACTTCGCGCGTCGGCGTGAAGGTGGTGGAGAGTAGGGGAGTCGAACCCCTGACCTCGACAATGCCATTGTCGCGCTCTACCAACTGAGCTAACTCCCCACCGGGAGCCGGCAGCTCGGGGAGGCTGCCGAGGAAGGCCGAGCAAGCTAGCGCCGATGGCGCCGAGTTCAAGCCGGCGAGGCCCGCGATTCCGCGTGGTTCCGTGGACTGCGCCTCCACGCGTGCGGCGCTCGCACTCGTGCCGCGACGGCAGGCAGCACCCGTCCGCTCCGCTCCCGGATGCGTGCGGTGCAAGTCGGAGGGCAGGTCGTGCGCGAACGCGTCAGGCCCGCCGAGGCCAGCCGCCACGCATCGCGCGCTCGCCTTCCGGCCCGCATCCGACTCCGTGCGCGCCGGACCGCGGCATCGCAACCGCGCGCGCTCCGAACTCCCGGCAAGAATGGCCGCTTGCAGCCCCCTGGCCCCTCGCTACCCTCACCCGCACGCGGCGTCGGTCAGCGTCGCGGTCCGCGCGAGCGGAAGCTTTTACACGACATTCAAGGCGGTCCGAGACCTCGTGCTCGGGCGGAGGCATGCAACCGTG
>DATGPD010000057.1:0-4877 GCA_035305285.1 Planctomycetota bacterium | reverse complement strand
GTGGCCGCTATCGGTGAGACGGACGGGCGGCCCGCGCTCGGGTGTCGGTCGAGTTGCACCGAGCACCCCACTGACCCTGCGCCTTGCAGCGGGCAGACAGAGACGCGTCGGCCGGCGGGCACGACGCGCGGGCGGAGGTTTCGACTTTCGTCGGCGCGACGGCTCGGCACACTGCGCGCTCCATGGCTGTCCGTCGTCGCTCCCGTGTTCCGCAACGCCGTTCGCTGCCCGCCACGCGACCGCCGCACGCGGTCATGCTCGACCTCGTGATCGGCTACTGGCTGTCGCGCATGGTGCAGGTCGCGGCGCGCCTGGGGCTGGCCGACCGGCTGGCGAAGCGGCCGCGCACGGCGGCCGATCTGGCGCGCGAGGTCGGCGCGGAGCCGGACCGGCTGTATCGGGTGATGCGCGCGCTCGCGTCGTGCGGGGTGTTCGCCGAGGGCGTGCGCGGCCGGTTCACGCTGACGCCGCTCGGCGAGACGCTGCGCTCGGACCATCCGTTCTCGCTGCGTGCCTTCGCGACGATGATGACCGAGGACTACAACCAGGCAGCCTGGGCGCGCCTGATCGACGGCGTGCGCGGCACCGCGGTGCCGTTCGAGCTGGCCAACGGGCTCGCGCCGTTCGAGTTCTACGACCGCCACCCCGAGCACCTGCGCGTGTTCGCCGAGGCGATGTCGAGCATCTCGGCGACCGAGAACCCCGCGATCGTTTCGGCATACGACTTCAGCCGCGCCGGTCGGGTGGTCGACGTCGGCGGTTCACAGGGCCACCTGCTCTCCACGATCTTGCGCGCCTGCCCGGGCGTGCGCGGGGTGTTGTTCGATCGCAAGCCGGTGATCGATCGCGCGCGCGCGGCGCCGTATCTGGCCGGCGAGCTGGCGGAACGGGTGGAGTTCGTCGCGGGCGACTTCTTCACGAGCGTGCCGGAGGGCGACACGTACGTGCTGAAGTACATCCTGCACGACTGGGACGACGAGCGCTGCGTGCGCATCCTGCGGTCCTGCCGGCAGGCGATGGCGCCGCGCGGCCGGATCCTGGTGATCGACAACGTGATCCCGCCCGGCAACGACCCGCACTGGGGCAAGCTGCTCGACATCAACATGCTGGTCGTCACCGGCGGGCGCGAGCGCACCAAGGCCGAGTTCGCCGCGCTGTTCCGGAGCGCAGGGCTGCGCCTCGTGAAGGTGCACCCGACCGCGTGCCCGCTGTCGCTCGTCGAGGCGGCGCGCGCGCGCGGGTGAGCAGGGCGCGTGGCAGCTACTTCACGGGTGTCAACGTCCCCTTGTTCGGGTCGAACATGAAGACCCCTCCGAGGGTCTCCTCATCGAGCTTGTCCTTTCCGAGCAGTTCGAGAGGTCCGGTGACGTCCTGCGACAGGTCCGCCAACACGAACTTCATCTTGGTGGCGGCGCTGTACTCTCCCCCGAAGTTGATCGGCAGCGCGACCGGCACCTCGACGCCGCCTTTGACGCCGTAGGCGACCGACAGCTCGACCTCGACGGATGTCGCGCGGAACGCTCGGCCTTGCCGCCGCGCGTCCTCCAGCGCCTTGGCCACCGATGTGACCGGGATCGCGGGTAGCGGGTCGCAGCCGCAAGTGAGGCTCGAGACTGCGGCGAGGAAGGCCGTCTTGACGACGGCCACGTGCTTCGTGAGTGGCATGACTCTCCTTGCTGCGGGGCCCATGGGCCCGAACGAGCGCGAGGCTACCGGGCCGGGCGGGCGAGTGCGTGTTCTTTTCCGTGGCCCCGGGGGGTGGGCACTGGCGTTCCGTTTCGGTCGCGCAGCCGTTCCCTGGTCGAGGGAAGCCGAACGGCCTTGCCCGTCGTTTCGACATCCGCTGCGAGAAGCGGCTTCCACGAGCTCCGGCAGAAGGATCGTCGGAGCGGGTGCCTCGGCAGTGCGCGACGATGCCGCACTCGATGTCCCGTCGGCGTCGCTGCCGAGCCGAACGTGCGAAGGGACGCCGTGACGACCGGGCAACCGGACGCGAGGGTCCGGGCCACCGACCGAGGTCACCCGAACGCGGAGCCGTGCGACCGCCGTGGAGTCGCCCTCCCCCGCGAAGGGCCGTGTGCAGTCGGTCGACCGGGCCGCTCGGGGTTCTCGTCGATACAGTGCCGCGCCGCCGGCCGCCGGAACCCCTCCATGACGCCGTCCCCCGAACCCGACTCGGTCACACGCTTCACCGACCGCGCGCACGACTACGCCCGCTTCCGTCCCGGCTATCCGCCGGCGCTCATCGACGCGATCCTCGGCGGGCTCGATGCGCCGATCCGCGCGGCGGACGTCGGCGCCGGCACGGGGATCTCGGCGCGCGCGCTCGCCCAACGCGGGGTGGAGGTCGTCGCCGTGGAACCGAACGCGGCGATGCGCGCGGCGGCGGCGCCGCACCCGCGGGTCACGTGGCGGGAAGGTACGGCCGACGACACCGGGCTGCCGGACGGCGCGGTCGACCTCGTGCTGGTCGCACAAGCGTTCCACTGGTTCGACCCGCCGGGCGCGCTGCGCGAGTTCCACCGCATCCTGCGGCCCGGCGGTCGGCTCGCGATCGGTCTGGAACCACCGCAGCCGGACCGATCCGTTCACCCTCGGCTACCGCGCCGTGCTGGAGGCGATCGACGGCGAAGCGCCGGCCGAGCGCAGCACGTTCGACCCCGCGGTGGTCACCGCGACCGGATGGTTCGGCGACCTGCGCGATCACGCCGTCGAGCACGTCCAGGAGCTGACCCTCGACGAGCTGCTCGGCCGCGCGCTCAGCACGTCGACCGTCCCGAAGGAAGGCCCGCGCCACGCCGAACTGGTCCGGCTGCTGCGCGCGCTGCACGCGCGCCACGCCGGGGCCGACGGGCGCGTGGGGATGGTGTACCGCGCGGTCGCACACCTCTTCGACCGGACGTGACGCGCGGGCGGGTGTGCCGGTTACGGTGCTCGCGCCGCGACCCGTGCCCGCCCGCCGGCAGGCCGTTTGCGCGGCGGAGCCGCACATGTCCCTCGGCGCCTTCTGCCTCGTCCTCCACGGCCATCTCCCCTACGTCCTGCGCCACGGCCGCTCGCCGCACGGCGAGAACTGGTTGTTCGAGGCGGTCGCGGAGACGTACCTGCCGCTGCTCGCGCTGGTCGACGAGCTGACGTTCCTGCGCGCGAAGCCCGCGTTCGCGCTCGGCCTGACGCCGGTCCTGCTCGAGCAGCTCGCCAGCGACGTGTTCCGCAAGGGTTTCCGCGCGTACCTGGAGGAGCGCCTCGCGCGCGCGGCGGCGGATCGCGCCGACTTCGAGCGCGCCAAGGAGCCGGTATTCGTGGCCCTCGCCGACCGCTGGATCGAGTTCTACGAGGCGCGCCGCGAGCAGTTCGAGCGCGAGGGCGGCGACCTGTGCGCCGCGTTCGCGCGGCGCCGCGCGCAGGGCTTGCAGATCCTGGGCTCGGCCGCGACCCACGCCTACCTGCCGCTGCTCGCGGACGACTCCGCCGTGCGCGCGCAGATCCGCGCCGGTCTCGCCAGCTCCGAGCGCCTGCTCGGGTTCCGGCCGCAGGGGTTCTGGTTGCCGGAGTGCGCCTACCGGCCGCGCGGACCGTGGCACGGGCCGGTGCCGTGGCAGGGGCATCCCGACCGCTTCGGCATCGAGCGTCTCCTCGCCGACGAGGGCGTGACCCACTGCTTCCTGGAGCACCGGCTCGTCGAGCAGGGGCGCTCGGCGAAGGTCCGCCACGGCGACCGCTGGTACGACGTCGACGCGAGCGAGGCGGACAAGTACCCGGGCCAGGGCTGGCGCTCGGTGCACGAGCTGCACGGGATCGCGACCGACCGCGACGCGCGCGGCATGGTCACCGCGTTCGCGCGCGACGCGCGGGTGTGCGAGCAGGTGTGGTCGGGCTCGATCGGCTACCCGGCGGACGGCGCCTACCTGGAGTTCCACAAGCACCGCGGCGAGGACCGCGGCCTGCGCTACTGGAAGGTGACCGACAAGGCGGTCGACCTGGGCCGCAAGCAGCCGTACCGGCCCGAGGACGTGCCCGGCCGCGTGCACGCGCAGGCGATGCACTTCTGCAACCTGGTGAAGGACCGCCTGCGCGCCGAGCGCGCGCGCACCGGCCGCACCGGCCTCGTGGTCGCCGCGTTCGACGCCGAGCTGTTCGGGCACTGGTGGTTCGAGGGCCCCGCCTTCCTGCGCGACGTCCTGCTCACCCTCAACGCCGACCCCGAGGTCGACGTGCTCACTGCGGAGCAGGCCCTGGAGCGCTACGCGCCGGACAAGGTCCTGGCCCTGCCGGAAGGCTCGTGGGGCGAGGGCAGCGACCACCGCGTGTGGGCCGACCCGCGCGTGCACTGGATCTGGGAGATCGAGTACCGCTGCGAGGCGATGTTCGGCAAGCTCACCTACGAGCTGCCGTGGCGGAAGGACGCGACGCTGCGCGAGCTGCTGCAGAAGGCGGGCCGCGAGCTGCTCCTGCTGCAGGCGAGCGACTGGCCCTTCGCGATCACGCGCGGGCAGGCGGTCGACTACGGGATCAAGCGGTTCGTGCTGCACGTCGCGCGCTTCGAGCGGCTCGTCGACCTGTGCAGCCGTGCGGCGCGCGAGCCGGAGGCGCTGCTGACGCTGGATCCGGTCGAACGGCACGCGGTCGACGACGCCGACCTGCACGACGTCGTGTTCCCCGAAGTCGACCTGGAGTGGTGGAACGTGTGAGCGGCGCGTCCGCACGCGGGCGCGCCCCGGCGGCGCGTGCGTCCCGCGGCGACGCGGCGCGCGGGTCCACGACCTGCCGCGACGGCAGGCCGCGACAGGCTGCCCGAGGAAGGCATGCCGGCAGGCGATTTGCGCGGGCCTGCGCATGCTGCCCCGTCCTCCCGCGCGGTCCCGCGCGCGGTGCCC
>DATGPD010000056.1:0-17745 GCA_035305285.1 Planctomycetota bacterium | reverse complement strand
GCGCATCACCTTCTCCGTGCTGGTCAGGGTGACGCCTTGCCCCAGCGGCTCGTGCCCGGTGATGTTGAAGTCCTCCTGGATCGGCGACGAGATCTCGAACTGGAACTCGCGCTGGTCGTTCCAGTTCATCTCATTGAGGTGGACATCCGGCGGGCTGACCTCGAAGAAGATGGCGCCGGTCGCCTTCCACGAGAGCTTGACGTGCGGCGTGCCCGGATCGGAGGTCTCCATGTCGAGGGTCGCCTCCTTCACGCCGCGCACGTTGTGCATGTCCATGTGCACGACCAGCTCGCCCGTCTCGCGCGGACCGATGGTGATGTGCGACACCCGCTCCTTGACCTCGGCGCCTTCCTTCCTGGTCACCCGGTACAGCGTGTTCGCGACCGGTTCGCGGTCGAGCACGTAGAGCCGGTCGCCGATCGTGAACTCCGCGCGCGTGCATGCGCAGCTGCCGATCACATTGCTCAGCTTCTGCTCGACGTCGGTCGGGTTGCGGAACGCGAACTTGCCGGTCGCCTTCTCGTCGTCGAAGAAGGTCCCGAGGTCGAGGCGGACCTTGTCGAACCAGGCGTTGCCTTCGGGGGACGGCTCCGCCGGCTGCGGCTTGACGTCCACGACCCCCACGTCGGGTTTGACCTCCTGCACGCCGTTCTGCGCGGGCGGAGCCAGCGTCAGGGCCAGGACCAGCGGAGGAACGAGGGCAGTGGGATGTAGCATCGTCGATCGGAATTCCAGCTCGAGCAGGGAGACCGCGGCCGGGCCGGGTCAGGCTCGCGCAACGCCCGCGCGGAGTATAGCCTCCCGCGATGCTGCTTTTCCCGCGGCCAGCCGCGCTGGCCCTGGCCCTGGCGGCGATCGGTGCGAGCGGCGGCTGCTGCAGCCTCGCAGCGCTCTGGTGCGGCCCCGACGAGAGTCCGTGGGTGAGCGTCGACTACCGCACGCCCGAGGCCGCGGTCGCGACCTTCCTCGAGGCGATCCGCCGTGACAAGCCCAAGGTGATCTACGAGGCGCTCTCCGAGAGCGCCAAGGATCGCTACGGGCTCGGCGTGGTCGAGGGAGCGATCGCCTGGGAGAAGCTCAGGTCCGAGGTCACCGGCCTCCACCTCGCCGGCTCCGCCCGGGTGCTCGGCACTGCCCGGGAGCCCGACGGTCGAGTGCGCTTCGAGCTGGAACTCGCCGGGCGCCGCTTCACGTTGCGCGTCGTCGAGCAGCCGTTCTGGGAGGTGTCCTGGACCGACCCCGACGACGGCACGCCGCGGCGCGCCGGCAAGTTCGTCGCGGACCGCCAGCTCCGGTCGATGCTGGTCGTCCAGAACGAGGACGAACCAGCGCTGGCGTTCACTGTGCGCGATCCGCTCCTGCCCGACGTCCGGGCGACGCAGCTGCGCGAGGGACGCTTCGGCCGGATGTGGAAGATCGACGAGATCGAAGGGTTCGTGGGCTTCGAGCCCTGAGGCGGCGCGCGGCGCAGGTCGGCCCGGCCGCGCGCCGGCGCGCTCACCGCACCTCCACCGCGATCCCGCCCGCGTCGCGCGGCGCGAGCTTGCCGGTTGCGGGCGCCGCGTCGGCGGGCGCCACCGCGGCCGCCGACTGCTCGGCGAAGAACGCGTCGATCTCCTTCACGACGTCCATTCCGGCGGGCACCTCGGTGATCGCGCCCTGCGCCTGGAACAGGTCCTCTTCGATGATGCGCTGCGCGATGTCGAGTTCCTTCTTGACCTTGCTGATGACCTCCTTGGCCTTGCTCAGCGCGGACGTGTCGAAGTCGAACCGGTGCGAGCTGCTCGCCGCCATCGCGTCGATCGTCTGCTTCTGGATCTTCAGCGTCGCGATCTGATCCTCCAGGCGGTTCTTCTGCGTGCGCACCGCCTCGAGGCGGGCGCGTGCCGCGTCGACCGCCTGGGCCTGCCGGTCGCGCAGCGCGGTCTTGCTGCGCAGGATCGTCACGTTGTTCTTGTGCACCTCCAGGGTCCGCGCCAGGTCGACCTCGACACGGTGCCGGTCGTAGCGGCGGCCAGCCAGCTCGTACACCGGCTCGGCGTTCGTGCCGCCGGCGAGCACTTCGCGGCCGGCCTTGAGCTTGCGCTCGTCGCGGGTGACCGCGCGGGTCAGCTCCTCGATCTGCTGCTCGAGCTCGGCCAGCTCCACCTCGGCGCGCGCGACGTCACGCCGGCACGCCTCGATCTGCGGCTCGATGTCGCGCACCATGCTCTCGGCGCGCTTGATCTCGAACTCGACCGGGATCTTGCCGCGCACGGTGTCGCGCACCGAGCTGGCCATCGTCCCGACGTAGCTGGCGGTGTGCTCGCCGAACACGAAGTACGCTGCCGCGGCGGTACCGGCGAGCCCCAGTGCTGTCCACTTGATCAACTTGAAACACACCACGGTCTTTGCCTCCGAACTTGTCGTCTGGACCCGCTCGCGCGGGCAACGGAGGGCACTGCGTGGCGGCGGCGCTGGGATTGCTTTTTTTTCGCGCCGATCCGGCGCGGCCGGCCGGGTCAGCCGTTGCCCGCGCGTCGCAACGCGGCGCGGGTCGAACGGAACAGTCGGTCGCGCAGGTCGGTGAACGCCTGACCGGCGGCCTCCTGCTCGCTGGCGCGCAGCTCGTCGAGCGAGGCGTTGCAGTACGGGCACGCGCTCGTCTCCAGGTGGAACTGGATGTACTCCATCGCGCCGTCGGGCAGCGACCGCGCGAGGTAGGCGCGCAGGATGTCCTGGTGCGGGCACGACACGCGCTCCTCGCGCCAGACCCGGCCTACGTCGAGATCGAGCGCGTCGCGGTCGTCGTCGGCGGAACTCATCGCGCGCCCGGAGCCCAGAGGCCGAGGAACAGGGAATGGTTCGGATCGCTCTGCCGGGCGAGCGCGCGCAGCTTCTCGATCGCGCGGAACTTGATCCCGGCCACGGCCTTCTCGTCGGCGATCCCGAAGCGCCTGGCGGCGTCCTTGTTCCGACCGCCCAGCACGAAGAGGTACTCCAGGACCTGCAGCTTCTTGAACTCGCCCGCTTCCCACAGCTCGGCGACGAAGGTGCGCAGGATCTGCCCGAGCACGCGCCGCCGCCGCGCGGCGTTCTCCATCTCGACCAGATCGTCGGACGGCCGCGCCGCCTGCTCCGCAGGCATGTTCTCCAACCAAAGACGGCTGCGCTCGCCGTCGTCCTCGGCCTTAGTGGGCAGGAGGGTGACGCGGTGCTTGCGGAAGTGGTCGATGACGCGGTTCTTGGCGATGCCGAACAAGAACTGCTCCAGCGTGTACGCCGGGTCGTAGCCGCCGATCCCGCGCACCGCGCCGAGGAACACCTCCTGCGTCAGGTCCTCCGCGGTCTGGTGGTCGTCGACGTAGCGCTTCACGAAGAAGTAGACTCGCCGGAAGAAGGCGTCCTGCAAGCGCGCCCACTCGGCGTCGTCCATGGCCTGCAGGCGCGCGACGTCGAACTCCTGGTTCATCACCGACCGTTCATGGTGCTCAGAATGCCACCCTGGTCACCATCGCGATCACGCTGACCAGCACGAACAGGAGCAGGACCGCGACCACCAGGTAGCCGAGCAGTCTGAACGACAACCCGACGATCTGGAAGGGCAGAAGCAGCAGCGCGGGCAGCGCGCGGCCGAACAACACGCCGACCAGGCGCACCGGCACGAGGGCGAGGAAGATGGCGAACTCGAACAGGCGGAACACCGCGTGCACCGCGCTCGCCAGAACCCCGCCGTGCTCCTCCTCCGGCGCGCTCCAGGGCAGGCCGTACGGGCTGTCGCCGTTGCGCCGCGGCGCGGGCTCCGGCGCCGGCTGGGCCGGCGGCGCCGGTCGCGGCTCGCTCGCGGGCGCGGGGCGCGCCTGTGGGATGAACATGCTCTCGCCGAGGCTCGCCGGAGCATCGAACGCGTGCAGGAGGTCGCGCACCGACGCGAAGCGGTCCTCGGGGCGCTTGGCCAGGCAGCGCTCGAGGATGCGCCGCTCGTCCGGGGTGATGCTGTCCGGGTAGTTCGGCGTGGCGGTCTCGTGCTTCTTCAGCACCTCCCACTCGGAGTCGCCGCGGAATGGGACGTCGCCGGTCAGGCACTCGTAGAGGATCACGCCGAGCGAGTAGATATCGCTTTGCTGGTCCCCGCGCCGCTGCAGCATCTCGGGCGCCATGTAGTACGGCGTGCCGCGCCCGAACGACAGCGAGTTGCGCGACTCGGTGACCAGCTTGGACAGCCCGTAGTCGCCGACCCGCGCGATGTCGCCCTTGAGGAAGATGTTCGCCGGCTTGAGGTCGAAGTGCACGAGGGAGCGCTCGTGCAGCGCCTGCACGCCGCGCGCCGCCTGCAGGAAGTAGCGCAGCGCCTGGTCCCGTGACAGCCGGCCGGCGTCGAGCCGCTTGCGCAGCGTGTCGTCGCCGGCGTAGCTCATGATGATGTACGGGATGCCGTCGACCTCACCCTTGTCCTCGATCGACACGAGGTTCGGGTGGTCCACCTGGGCGAAGTAGCGCACCGAGTCCAGCTCGCGCACCACTGCGTCGCGCACGACCTCGTCGTCGACCTTCAGGAACTTGATCGCGTAGTCCTTGCCGATCGACTCCTTGCGCGCCTTGAACACCATCCCGAAGACGCCGCCGCCGAGCTTGTTGATGATCTCGTAGCCGGGGACGTAGCCCGGCTTGCGGTAGTTGCGATAGAACGCCTCCCAGTCGATCTTGGGGCGCGGCGCCTCGCTGACGGCGTGGGCAGTCACTGCGTTCATGGTAGTCGCTTCGCCGAGGCGGGGTCAGGGGAACAGGAGGAGGACACCGGGAACCACCGAGCCGGCGAGCAGCCCGAGCAGACGCAGCCGCCACGTCATGTAGCCGCGGCTGAGCCGATCGAGCCATGCGACGGCGAACGCGAGGACCGCCCAGAAGCCGGCGATGCCGGCACACTTGACGGCGAACGACCGGGCCGCGGTGGGAACCTGGCGACGCAGGCGACCGAGCTGCTTTCCGACCTGGCGCTCGTCGTGCTCGACGACCAGGGTCGTCCGGTAGCTCGTGCCGAGCCCACCGTGGTCGTGCGTGCTGCGCTCCCGCTCGACGATGCGCAGCGCGGCCTGCGGATCGAAGCCGCCGAGCCAGCGCTGCACGAGCAGGTCGCGGCAGAAGTCGGGCAGCCAGAAGGGCGCAACCTGCCCCACCACTTCGCGGCCGCGCGCGGCGAAGAACTCGCGCGCCTGCTGCGCCGCGAACGCTGCCGCGGCGGCATCGGCCTCGGCCGCGGACAGCTCCACCGTCCCCCGGACCACCATCGGCGCGGCCGGCTCGCGGAGCGCACCGGCATCCCCGGGGTGACCTTGCGCGAGACAGACGACGGTGAGGATGAGATCCAGCATGGCCGAGCGGCGCGGGAAGCGCGCGCGTTTCCGCGCAGCCGCGCGATTATTCGGAACTGCCTCAGGCCGTCGGCAGCGGCAGCAGGACGAACGACACGTCGCCGCAGCAGACCAGCGCGCCGGCGGTCACCGGGTGTTCCTGCTGGAACGGTCGACCGTCCATCGTCCCCGGCCCGGTGCAGCGCACGCGTACCTGACCGTCGGTCCCGGCGTAGACCTCGACCTCCGGCCCGCTCACCGGCACCGGCACGTGCGCGTCCTTGCTGTTCCCGATCAGGATGCTCCCGTCGCGACCGCGGTCCTTCAGCAGCAGGATCTTGTCCGTGCCGCGGACCTGGAAGCCCCCGTACACGCGCAGCAGTGCGGTCAGCGAGCGCCCGCTGGGCAGGCGGTAGCCGAACTTCAGGTTACCGCCGAGACAGATCTCGTCGCCGTCGCGCAGGCGGTGCTCGCGCACCGGCTGGCCGTTGACCGTGACCGACCCGCGTTCGGCGATGATGCGATCCTCCATGCCGCCGTGGAAGGACATCCGCCGCTGCACGCGGGCGTGCTGCCCGGCGATGTTGGCGAGCAGCGCGAGGTCGGCGCGACCGTCGCGCAGGTTGCCGATCGTGATCGAGTCGCGGCGCAGTACGAGGTACTCGCCACCCTCGTCGACCCGCAGGATGAAGCCGGCATCGAGGCCTTGCGCCTGGGCGAGGCTCCGCTTGAGGTCGAAGATCCTGGTGCGCAGGGCAGCCGGCGTCGGCGACATCCCGGCGAGCTTCTGCTGCGCGCGCGCGTAGTCGCGCCGGGCCGCGATCGCCTGTACTTCCGCGATCTGCCCGAGCCTCGCGCGCAGCTCGTCCAGTTCCCGCGCGAAGGACGCAACCTCGTCGGCGTCGCTCGACCAGCGCTGCGCGAGGTCGAGGGCCGACTCGGCGGCGGCGACGTCGTTCTCGGCGAGTGCCTGCCTCCCGGCGCGCACGGCGTCGGCGGCGGCCTCGCTGGCGCGGGCCACCTGCGCGCGCAGCGCGGCGACCCGCTGCGCCTCGGCGGGCAAGGCGAGCGCGAGCACGCCGAGCGCGTCGGCACCGCGCAGCGCGGTGCGCAGGCGGCCGGCCGCGACCTCGGTCTCGCACCGTCCCGCGACCGCGTCGAATGCTTCGAGCAGACGCGCATCGAGGCGGTCGACGCCGAGCAGCTCGCTGCGCAGCGCAACGACCTCGCGCGCCGCCTCGACCGCGCGATCGCCCGACGGCGCACGGCTCCACTCCACCAGGTCGCGGATCAGCTCCAGGCCACGGCGTTCGCTGACGAGCGCCTGCCGAAGGCGCGGGAGCTCTTCGTGGTCTGCCTGGACCTTCGCCAGCTCGTCGAGGCGCGCGATGCAGTGCGCCAGGCCCTCGATCGAACCCGAGGCACGGCCGTGCACCGACCGCTTCACCTGATCGACGCCGGCGTGGACGACGTCGAGCCTGGCCTGGACCTCGGCGTGCAACCGCCGGGCGTCCTCCCCGGCGGCGCCGGGGGAACACAGCGCCAGCGCCTGCGCCGCCGCTTCCCGCAGGCGGCCGGCGGCGGCAGCAGCGCGCGCCTCCGCGAGCTTCCGCTGGCGCTCTTCGGCACCGTCCTGGAGAACCTTCATCTGTTCGTGCAGGGCCGCAGCGAGCGGCCAGCGCAGCAGGGCGCGCTCCAAGGTCTCGCGCGCCGCCGCCGACTCACCACGCCCCGCGAGGTCGCGCGCGGTCTCGACCGCCGCGCTGATTGCGGCTGCGTCCGCCGCGGCATCCGCACGCAGCGCTTCCACGGCCGGGAAGCGCAGGACGGCCGCCGCTTCGTCGAGCCGCCGCCGAGCCTCGGCGGGGTCGCCACAGTCCACGGCCGCGATCCCGTCGCGCAGTGCGGCGAAGCCCGCGGCCAGCTCGCCCAACCAGGTCTCCGACACCAGGCGGGCATCGAGCTGGGCATACGCGGCGAGCGCGGCGCGCACGTCGCCCTGGCGCAGCGGCGCCAGCAGCGCGGCGCGCAGGGCTCCACCCGCGTCGCGCTCGACCGCCGCGAACTCGCGCTGCGCGCTCAGCTCCGGCCACCGCGCGCGTTCGCGCGCGATCCGCTCGCACGCGGCGAACACCGCGCCGCGGCGCAGCTCCGCGCGCACCGCGTCGACCACTTCCGCGGTGAGGGCGCGCGCCGCCGCCGCGTTTGCCTCGGCGAGTCCGGCGAGCTGCCGGTCGAGCGCGCCGGCCTGCCGCAACAGGTCGCACGCTG
Source organism: Planctomycetota bacterium (assembly GCA_035305285.1). Lineage (GTDB taxonomy): Bacteria > Planctomycetota > UBA1135 > UBA1135 > UBA2386 > DATGPD01. The sequence continues at coordinate 10,144 of DATGPD010000056.1, read as the reverse complement.
CGCCGGCTTGGCCCTTCGCCAGAACCGCCTTCGCCTCCCCGAGCAGGCGGGCAGCCGCGGCGCGCCGCGCCGCGATCGTCCTGGCGGCGCTCGCCCGCTCTTGGGCATCGACCTGCTCCGCAGCAAGCCGCGCTTCCGCGGCCGCCAGGTCTCCGCCCTCGATCAACGCCCGGATCGCTCGGCGCACGGCCCCGGCGACGTCGCGGTCCCGCTCCGCGCCAGCGCGCCGGACGCGCAGCTCATCGCGCAGCGCGGATGCGGCGGGGTGCTCTGCCTGCCAGGCGAGCACCGCATCGACGTCCGCGGCGGCTCCGTCGAAGTCGCCCCGGTCGGCGCGCTCGCGCGCGCGCGCGACGAGCGCGGCCAGTGCCTCGCCGCGCAGATCCTCCGTGCGACGTTGTCCCGCGACCAGCGGATCGGAGAGGAGGCGCAGCGCCTCCTCGGGACGGCCGCTCGCGACCGCCCTCCGCGCCTGGGTCAACCTGACGAACCGATCGAACATGCGCAGCGATCTCGCGGGTCGGGGGGGACGTTGCGAACGGCTGCGAGAGTATTGCGGATGGCCGCGTGCGCCGGAGCCCGAGCCGCGCCTGCAGCGATTCCGGGACCCGGGGTCCTCGGGTTGCGCGGCCGGGCGGCCGCGGAAGCCTCGTATACGCGACGCGGCGGTCCGGTCGGGAGTCCACACGCTCGCGAGGGTGCCCGTGCGAAGGGCGCACGGGGCGGACACCGCACGGCCTTCAGTCCCGGTCGGCGCAGATCCCGTCTTCGCCCTGGCCCTCCTTGGCGAGGAGCAGGCAGGCCTCGGCCCGCACGAGGAACGCCTCGCGGTTGGCGATCCCGGCGGCGGGAACGGTCACCAGGCCGGCGTGCGGATCGAGGCGGACGCCGCCCGCGAAGGACCGCTCACGCAGCGCGGCGAGCATGCGACGGCAGACGACGCCGGCACCCTCGCTGCCCGTGCCCGGCAGCAGGAACAGGAAGATCGACTCGGTGAACCTCGCCAGGACGTCGATGTCCCGGCACTCGTTGAGGAAGACGCCGGCGACCTCGGCGAGCAGGGTCCGGCGGGTCGCCGCATCGGCCGGCAGCCCGTCCTTCGCGCCGATGTCGAGCAGGATGAGCGCCAGCGGCTGGTGGAAGCGGACCGCGCGCTTGAACTCCTCGTCGATCTTCAGCGCGGCGTACGGACCGTCGAACAGCCCCGTCTCGGGGTCGGTGAGGTGCGTGAGGATGCCACCGCTCGGCGTCGGCCGGAGCAGCTTGCGGAGGGCGGACGCCTGGCGCCCCTCGTCGTTCGCCATCTCCTGCTCGAGGCGCTGCAGCAGCGCCTCGACCGACACCCGCCTGCGGTGCGGCGACAACCGGGTGGCGAGGTCGCGCGGATCGGAGACCAGCTGGTCGCCGTCGACCTCGACCACGCCGTCCGCGAGACAGAAGCGGGCGATCTCCTGCGACACCGCGTCGCCGCGCCGGACGAGCACGTACACGCGCGCACGCGAAGAGGCCTTGATCGCACGGCACGCAGCGAACGCGTTGCCGCCCGGCAAGGTGGCGAGTGCGGGCTCGGCGCCGCCGCTCGCGTAGCCCTGCAGAAACGCGATGTCGCCGTCGTCGAGCGTCGCCGGCAGCGCGCGTTCGACGGCAGCGCCGGTGATCTGGGCTAGTCGCTCGGCGACCTGGTCCGAGCTGCCGAGGTAGAGCACGCGCGTGCGCATGAGCATCCGGCCGCCGAGGCGGGCGAACCCGCCCCGCGCGCGCTCAGCGCTTGCTGAACTGGGTCGCGCGGCGCGCGCCGCGCAGACCGTACTTCTTGCGCTCGACCTCGCGGCTGTCGCGGGTGAGCAGACCGTGCTGCCGCAGCAGCGGCTCGAGGGCCGGATTGTCGGCCTTCAGCGCGCGGGCGAGGCCGAGGCTGGTCGAGTCCGCCTGGCCCGTGATCCCGCCGCCGCACACGTTGACGAACACGTCGTAATTCTTCGCGGTCTCGGTGACCACGAGCGGGCGCGTGGCCGAGCGCCGCGTGTCCGGCGTGGTGAAGAACTGCTCCATCGGGACGCCGTTCACCAGGAACTGGCCGGTGCCCGCCTTGATCCGGACCCGCGCGACCGACGTCTTCCGCCGGCCGGTGCCCCACACGTAAGGATTGACGATCGCCACGTTGTCTCCTCCTGCTGTCCGCGCCTAGACCTTCAGCTCCAGCGGCCGCGGCTGCTGCGCGGCATGCGCGTGCTCGGGGCCGGGGTACACCTTGAGCCGGCTCAGCATCGTGCGACCGAGCTTGTTCTTCGGCAGCATGCGGCGCACGGCGCGCTTCACGACCCACGCCGGGTCATGGTCGAGGTCCTCGCCCAGGGTGGAGCGGCGCAACCCCCCCGGATACTGCGTGTAGTAGGTGTGCACGCGCGTCTCGCGCTTGCGGCCGGTGGTCTTGACCTGCGCGGCGTTGATGACGATCACGCCGTCGCCGACGAGGATGTGCGGCGTGTAGAGCGGCTTGTGCTTGCCCATCAACACCTCGGCAATCCGCGCCGCCATGCGGCCGAGTTCGTACTTGGAGGCGTCGACGACGTGCCAGGTCGCGGCAGCGACGCGGTGGTCGGCGAGAGTGGCAAACGTGGTTCGGGTCATCGGTCGGCGTAGAGAAAACGCCGCGAGCGGCGGCAGGCCGGCGCGCGAAAGGGCGGGAATGCTACGCCCGCCCCTGGTCCAGTCAACAGCTTTCGACGCGCCGACCCGCCGGAGGCGGAGGCCGCCGGACCGAACGCCGGCCGGGGTCCCAGCACGACCAGACGTCGCGCCCGCCCGCGGTCGCCGCGCGCCGCGTTGCCTCAGGACCGGCGCCGTCTCCCGTCAATCCGCTACCCCCGCTCGCCGAGGGTCCGGATGTACATCGTGTTGGTCAGGCCCGACTCGCGAATGCTGCCCCGCACGACGACGAGGCGGTCGCCCTTGCGCAGCAGCCGGCGGCTCAGGAGCTGGCGCTCGCCGTCGAGGGTCATCTCCCGGCTGGTCCGGAAGTGCGACACCTTCATGGCGCACACTCCCCACACGAGACTCAGGCGCTGCACCGTCCGCCAGTGCGGACTGAACGCGTAGACCGGAGTCGCGGTGCGCTCGCCGGCCATGAGCGTCGCCGTGCGGCCGCTCTCGGTGAACACGGCGATCGCGCGCGCGCCGACGTCGAGCGCGGCGTACGCCGCGGCGCGCACCGTGGCCAGCGCGACCGAGGTCTCGCCCGTCAGCTTGCGCCGCAGCCGCGTGTGCTCGAAGCCGACGAACAGATCGTTCTCCGAGCTGCGCACGATGCGGTCCATGATCTGCACCGCGCGCACCGGATGCTTCCCGGTGGCGGTCTCGGCCGAGAGCATCACCGCCGAGGTTCCGTCGTAGATCGCGTTGGCGACATCCGACGCCTCGGCACGCGTCGGGCGCGGATTGGTGATCATCGACTCGAGCATCTGCGTCGCGGTGATCACCGGCTTCCGCGCCTCGACGCAGGCCCGGATGATCCGCTTCTGCAGTGCGGGCACGTTCTCCGCGCCGAGTTCCACGCCCATGTCACCGCGCGCGACCATGATCCCGTCCGCCGCCTCGACGATCGCCGGGAGGTCGTCGATCGCGGCCTGACGTTCGATCTTCGCGATGACCTGCGCGTCGCTGCCGGCCGCCTTGATCCGGCGGCTCAGGGCCCGGACGTCGCCCGCGCAGCGCACGAACGAGAGCGCGATGAAGTCTGCGCCGGCCTCGAGCGCGACGGCGAGATCACTGATGTCGCGCGCGGTCATCGGCGACGCCGACACCGCGCTGCCCGGCAGGTTGATTCCCTTGTACTGCTTGAGCAGTCCGCCGTGCACGACGCGGGTGATCACCTCGGTGCCCTCGACCGACTCGACGCGCAGCTCCATGTAGCCGTCGTCGAGCAGGATGCGCTCGCCCCGACGCACATCGTCGGCGAGGCCGCGGTAGCGGCATCCCAGTCGGGTCGGCTCGCTCCCGTGGCCGGCCCGACCGATCACGCCGGGCGCGACCGACAGCACGAGACGCTCACCGCGCCGGATGAAGATCGGCTCGGCGTTGGCGAACGGACCCAGCCGGATCTTCGGACCCTGCAGGTCGACCAGCACGCCCACGTGCCGTTTCAGCGCCTTCGCGACGCGCCGGATGTCCGCCACGTCCTTGGTGAGCGTCGGCGGATCGCAATGCGCAGTGTTGAGCCGGAACACGTCGACGCCGGCACGCATGAGCTGCGCGATCTTGCCGCGCGAGGCGGGGCCCAGCGTCGCGACGATCTTGGTCCGATTCGGGAACTGCATGAACCGCCGCCCGGATCTTTACCCTTGCACGCTCGGGAAGCCAACAACAGGGACTCGGGCGCTCCCGCGCCCGACCGCGCCGCGGTCGCCAGTCGCTTCCTGGACGGCGGGGTACCGCACGAAAGCCGGATCCCGCGGCAAGCGGGGCGCCGCAGGCAAAAGGGGCGGGGCCGTGACCCGTCCGGAAGCTGCACACGGACGAGCGGACGGCGCCGCCGATCGGTCAGAACGTGAACGTCGCGCGGTTCTTGTCCCACCACTCCTGCCAGCGTCGCTGCCCGGCGGCGCGGGAGCTCGCGGTTGCATCGTCGAACTCGATGCGCTGTCCGGTCAGCTCGCGCAGCGCAGCGTTGGCGGCGAGCCGCACGAGCGCCTCGGGGTCGGCGAGCGCGACGAGCAGCGCTTCGATCGACTCCGGCGACCGGAAGTCGCGCAGGCCCGCGACGGTCAGGCGACGGACGAACAGGTTGCTGTCCTTCGCCATCGGCAGCAGCGCTCCCAGGACGCGCGGATCACGCGAGCGGAGCAACTTGTCGACCGCGGTGAAGCGTGTGCCGGGATCCTCGTCCGCCAGCGCCATCACGTGATGCTTCAGTTCGGCCGGGAGCTCGTCCGCCGGGGCCGCGGCAGCCTCGGGCACGGCCTCCGCCGGGCCGGCGTCGGACGGAGCGGGCTCGCTCCGCGACGGCGCGGGTCTCGGGGCCGCACGCAGCTCCGCCACCGCAATCGACAGTTCGGCGACCGACTGGCGTACCGCGTCGATCGCCTCCTGTTGCGCTTGTCGGGCCCGGCGCTCCTCGTCCGTGATGGCCGCCAGGGCCTCCTCGATGCGCGCGCTGCGCTGGTCGCTGCTCGCGCGCGCGCCGTCAATCCGCGCGTCGATCCCGTCGAACCGGGCAGAGACCAGGTCCATGTCGACCCGCCGACCGAGCTGGGCGATCGCCTCCTCGACCGCGGCCAGACGGTCCTGACCGCGCCGGAACCCGTCGTCGATGCCGTCGATCCGGCGGCCGATCGCGCTCACCTCCTCGGAGAACCGCCAGTCGAGGAAGGCGGCGGTCGCGGCGAGCGCCGCAAGGAGCACGACGGCGGCGACCGCGACGCCCGCCGTCCCGCCGGCGCGCCGCTCGACTACCCGTTCGGCGGGCCGACGCAGTTCCGGCGCGCAGCATGCCCCGATGACCCGATCCTTGATCCGGAGCGCCCGCCCGCTCTCCAGGTCCCCCAGCGGCACCGACTCGTTGCACAGGTCGCAGAACAGAACTTCGGGAGCGCTGCTCATGTCTCGCTGGACGAGTCCATCGTCAACTCCGGCAGTTCGCGCTGAAGGCACGAGAGGAATCAGCGCGAACCCCGGGGGAACGGTACCGGGCCGGGCAAATCGCGCAACGCACGGCCGCGCCGCATGCGCGGCGACCGCACGGGCATCCGTGGGACTCGCAGCACGCCGGCGTCCGGGGTGTGGGTCGCCGGCTCGGGCCTCGCTCAGGTCGCGGCGCGGGTCGCCGCCGCCGCCTTGAGCTTCTCGACCTGGTCGAGGCGCTCCCAGCGGAAGCCGTCGCCCTCACGGCCGAAGTGCCCGTATGCCGCCGTGGGCCGGAACACGGGCCGCTTCAGCGCGAGTTGTTCGACGATGCGAGCCGGACGCAGGTCGAAGACCTCGCGGATGATCTCGGTCAACGTCGCCTCCGGAATGCGGCCGGTGCCGAAGGTGTCGCAGCAGATGCTCACCGGCTGGGCGACGCCGATCGCGTACGCGACCTGCACTTCGCACCGCTCGGCGAGGTCCGCGGCGACGACGTTCTTCGCCACCCAGCGTGCCGCGTAGGCGGCCGACCGGTCGACCTTGCTGGGGTCCTTGCCGGAGAACGCGCCGCCGCCGTGCCGCCCCATCCCGCCGTAGGTGTCGACGATGATCTTGCGGCCGGTGAGCCCGGCGTCGGCCTTCGGACCGCCTTCGACGAACCGCCCGGTCGGGTTCACGAACCAGCGCGTGCGGCTGTCGACCATGTTGGACGGCAGGACCTTCGTCGCGACCGCCTGAAGGTCCTTGGCCATCTGCGCGGGGTCGGCGTCGGGCACGTGCTGGTGCGAGATCACGACCGTGTGCACGCGCACCGGGCGGTGCTGCTCGTCGTACTCGACCGTCAGCTGCGACTTCGCGTCCGGGCGCAGGTAGGGCAGGCGGTTGGACTTGCGCTCCTCGGCGATCGCCTGGAGGATCCGGTGCGAGTAGTAGATCGGGAACGGCATGAACGCCGGCGTCTCGCGGCAGGCGTAGCCGAACATCATCCCCTGGTCCCCTGCTCCCTGCTCCTTGCTCTGCGAGGTGTGCGCGTCGACGCCGAGCGCGATGTCCGGGGACTGCGTGCCGACGGCCAGGAGGACCGCGCACGACTCGGCGTCGAACCCGATCGCCGGGTCGTTGTAGCCGATGTCGCGGATGACCTGGCGCACCACCGTCTGGTAGTCGACCGTCGCCCGGCTCGTGATCTCGCCGGCGATCACGATCAGGCCGCGAGACGCCATCGTCTCGCAAGCGACGCGCGCGTTCGGGTCCTGCGCCAGGTGAGCGTCGAGAATCGCGTCGGAGATCTGGTCACAGACCTTGTCCGGATGGCCTTCGCTCACGGACTCGCTGGTGAAGAGGCGCAGTTCCTTCGTAGCCATGGATAAGGGAGGTGTTCTTGGGAAGTCGGAGTAACAGGAGCAGGGGCCGGCGGGGCGGGTGCCGCGCCGAGCGGCGCAACCTATCCGACGGCGCGCGCAGCCGGCAACGTCAAACCCCGTGGTCGCGCACCGGCGGTCGCATGGCCTCCTCCGCACCGCCGGCGCATCGGGGCGATGCGAAGGTCGGCTCGTGCCATCCCACCCACCGGTGCGGAAAAGTCGGGGATTCGCCCGATTTCGACAACTTGGCCCGCCGTTCGCGCTACTCCCCTCCGGCCCGTGTCCCCGACGGGTCGCGTTTCTTCCACCCCAGTCATGTCCCGAACGGCCGCGTTTCCTCTGGAGAGGACGTCGGTACTGCTGACGCTCCTCGGTCTGTTCCTCGTGTTCCTGCTGATCGTGGTCGCCTGACCACGAGCGGCCTGAGCAGCGCCAGGGTGCGGGCCGTGGCGCCCTGGTTGCGCTTGATCAACGCCACGGCCCGCTCTCCCAACTCGGCGCGCCGCTGCGAATCGGACAGGAGATCGGCGAGCGCGTCGGCGAGTGCGGCGCGCGAGTCGACCTGCACCGCCGCCCCCGCCCCCAGCAACAGCTCGACGTCGTTGCGGAAGTTGCCGGTGTGCGGCCCGAACAGCACGGCTTTGCCGAGCGCCGCGGGCTCCAGCATGTTCTGCCCGCCGCGCGGCACGAGACTCCCGCCGACGAACGCGACGTCGCCGGCCGCGTAGAACGCCTCCAGGTGCCCGATCGTGTCGACGACGACGATGTCGCCGGGGGAGAGGCGCGGCAGCGCGTGTCGGGCCGCCGACCACGACACCGCGGTGCGGCCCGCGTGCGCGATCACGTCGCGCACCGCGCCCGCGCGCTCGGGATGGCGCGGCGCGAGCACGACGCGCAGCCTCCGTCCGAGCCGCGCCTCGACGCCGATCGCGACCTCGAGCAGGATGCGATCCTCGTCGCCGTGCGTCGAGCCGCACACCAGCACGAGCGCGCCGCCGTCCGCGAGCCACTCGCGCAGGGCCGGCGCCGTCGCCGGGACGTGACCGACGCGCACCGCGTCGTACTTCATGTTGCCGGTGACGAAGGTGCGCTCCGGCTCGACCCCGAGGTCCAGCAGCCGCCGGCGGTAGGTCTCGTCCTGCATGCAGAAGCGGGCGATCGCGTGGAACGGCGGTGCGAGCCCGCGGATGCGCCGGTAGCCCCGGAAGCTCTGCTCCGAGATCCGTCCGTTCACCACGGCGACCGGCACGCCGCGGCGCGCCGCGCACAACAGGAAGTTGGGCCAGTACTCCAGCTCGACGAGCAGCACCGCCGCCGGGCGCACGCGGCGCAGGGCCAGCCACGGGAACGGGCCGAAGTCGAGCGGGTAGTAGAAGGTGCGCAGGTCGGGGTGCAGCTCGCGGGCGAGCGCCCGGCCGGTCGGGGTCGTCGAGCTGACCACGACCTCCTGCTCGGGATCGGCGGCGCGCAGCGCCTCGATCATCGAGCGCGCGGCCTTCAGTTCGCCGACGCTGACCGCGTGGATCCAGACGACGTGCCGCCCTTCCGGGCTGCGCGGCGCGAACCCGAGGCGCTCGAAGAACCCGCCGCGGTAGCGGCGGTCGAACGCGAGCCGCCAGGCGAGCACCGGGGCATACGCCACCAGCACGACCAGGAAGACGATCTGGTAGGCGAGCAGCGAGCACAGGCTGCGCATCGACGGCGGCGACGGCGGCGGTAGGTCCGGTGCGTTCTCCTCGGAGACGCGCACCGGTCAGGAGCCCGGCGAAGCCGCGGTGCCGGCACCGGCGGGCGCGCGATGCCGCGGGGACCAGGCGTCCATGGGCGGACGTGCGACCTGCGGACGGGCCACGCGCGGTCCTCGCAACGGGCCCTCAGGGCTTCGGCGCCGGAGACGACGCGCCCTGCGCGGGCGCGGGCGGCGCCCCGGCGGGCGGCTCGATGACGATCTTGCCCTGCGGCGTGATCTTCAGCTTCCCGCCGCGGCGCACCGCCTCCATCACCTCGGGCGGCGCCTGCCCGGCGTCGATCATCGCCTGCACCATCGCGAGCGCGGTGACCGGATCGGGCGGCGGAGGCGGCGGCCGCCGGCGCGGCGCGGCCTGCGCCGGGCGCAGCTCGACCTTGAACACGAGGTCGGTGAGCTGGTCGGCGATCGCGTTCTTGAGCTGCTCGAACGCCTCGAAGCTCTCCTTCTTGAACTCGTTCTTCGGGTCCACCTGGGCGTAGCCGCGCAGGCCGATGCCGGCCTTGAGCACCTCGATCGCGTGCAGGTGGTCCTTCCACTTCTGGTCGATGATGTCGAGCAGCAGGAACTGCTGCACCTGCTCCCAGCCGTCGTCGCCGAACTTCTCCTTGCGCTTGTCGTAGACCGCGGCGATGCGGTCCATCACCCACTCGAAGATGCCCTCGCGCTGGACCGCCTCGAGCCCGTCGAGTTCGAGGTCGGAACCGACCTTGTGCAGCAGCCAGCGACGCAGCTCCTCGTAGTCGACCGGCTTGTCCTCGTCGCCGGCGCACAGCTCGACCTTCGGTTCGAGCACGTGCTCGAACATGCCGAGCACCTTCTCGCGCAGGTTCCGCTTCTCGAGCACGTCCTGGCGCTGCGAGTAGATGAACTTGCGCTGCTTGTCCATCACCTCGTCGTACTCGAGCAGGTTCTTGCGCACCTCGAAGTTGTGCATCTCGACGCGCTTCTGCGCCTTCTCGATGCTGCGCGCCACCATCGGGCTCTCGATCAACTCGCCCGGCTTGAAGCCCATCTTCTCCATGAGGGTCTTCACCCAGTCCCGGGCGTAGATCTTCATGAGCTGGTCGTCGAAGCACAGGTAGAACTTCGACGCGCCCGGGTCGCCCTGGCGGCCGCAGCGCCCGCGCAACTGGTTGTCGATGCGCCGTGACTCGTGCCGTTCGGTGCCGATCACGTACAGCCCGCCCGCGGCGACGACCTCGTCGCGTTCGGCCGCGGCCTGCTGCTTGATGGTCTCCTTCAGCGCGGCGGCCTCGGGCGAGTCCAGCGGGATCTTCTTCTCGGCGCACGCGCGCCGCCACAGACCCTCCGGATTGCCGCCGAGCACGATGTCGGTGCCGCGGCCCGCCATGTTGGTCGCCACGGTCACCGCGCCCTTGCGTCCGGCCTGCGCGACGATCTCGGCCTC
>DATGPD010000055.1:0-4093 GCA_035305285.1 Planctomycetota bacterium | reverse complement strand
TCGAGCCGGAGATGGCCGCCGAGATCCTGCAGCCGTTCACGTCCGCCGACGTCGCGCACCACGGCGGCGGGTCGGGCCTCAGCCTGCCGCTCGCTGTCCTGCTCGTCGAACGCTGCGGCGGGCGGCTCTCCGCGACGTCCGCCGGGCACGGCACTGGCGCGACCTTCACCGTCGAGCTGGACTCGCTGCCCGAGCCGGAGGCGGTCGAGTGAGCGCGCCCGACGAACCGCTGACCGCGCCGGAGTGCGCGTCCGCCACCGCGGCCGGCCGGCCGCCGCGCGGCCTGTGGGCGATGCTGCGCCCGCTCGCCGACGACCTGGGCGCCGACGCGCTGCGTATCCTGCTCGCGCGCGGCGCGATGCTCGCCGCGCCCGCGTTCCCCGCGCACGGACCCGAGCCGGGGGCAGTGGCCGGCGCGTTCGCGGAATGGGCACGGCGCGTGGCCGAGGCCGGGTGGGGCCGCGCGGTCCTGCTCGACCTCGACCTCACCGGCCGGCGCGCGCGCGTGCTGGTCGAGGACGCGTGGGAGGTGCGCGGGCGGCGGGACGCCGAGGAGGGTGACGACTTCGGCTGCCCGCTCCTGACCGGCCTGCTGGTCGCCGCGTTCCAGGCGGTCTTCGGCGTCGAGGTGTGGGCCGAGGAGCGATGGCGCGAAGGCGACGCAAACGTCGAGTTCGCGATCGCACCCGCACCGGTCCCGGTCGACGCGGAGCTCGCCGTGCTGCGCGCCGCGCGCCGGCGCACCGAGGTCGTGGCCGAAGACCCGGAGGCGACCGTCGAGCCGAGCCGCGAACTGCTGCGCGAGCGGACGCGCCAGCTGCGCGAGGAGATCCTCGCGCGCGAACGCGCCGAGCGCGCCAAGGACGAGCTGATCTCGACCGTCAGCCACGAGCTGCGTACGCCGCTCGCCAGCCTGCGCGGGTTCGCCGAACTGCTGCGCGACCGCGTGCTGCCGCCGGACCGGCAGCGGCGCTACGTCGACATCATCCACGCCGAGGCGCTGCGCCTGTCGCGCCTGATCGACGACTTCCTCGACCTGCAGAGCCTGGAGCGCGGCGCCAGGGTGGCCACGCTCGCACCCATGGACCTGCTGCTGTGCCTGCGCGCGATGGCCGACCGCTTCTCGGTCGGCACGCACACTGTGCACCTGCACGCGCCCGGATCGCTGCCGCTCGTACTCGCCGACGAGGCGCGCGTGCAGCAGATCCTCGCCAACCTGCTCGCCAACGCGGCGAAGTTCTCGCCGGGCGTGGACCGCATCGAGCTGAGCTGCAGGTGCGAGGGCGACGAGGTCGTGGTCGGCGTGCGCGACTACGGCATCGGCATCCCGGAAGGCGCGCTGCCCAACCTGTTCACGAAGTTCTATCGCGTCGACAACGCGGAGACCCGGCGCATCGGCGGCACCGGCCTCGGACTCGCGATCGTCAAGCAGATGGTCGACCGCCACGGCGGCCGGGTCTGGGTCGAGAGCCGCGAGGGCGAAGGCAGCACGTTCTGGTTCACGCTGCGCGTCGCGGACGCACCCGGCGAAGGGGAGAGCTGAGGCGCGCGCGTGCGCCGCCGCGCCGCGCGTTGCACGCCGTCAACGCGCGCGCTCGGTCGATGCGGAATCGACGCACCGGGACCGCCGGCGTGTCCGTCGAAGGAGAGAGCGCGCGGCGGAGGGCGGGGGCGCCGCCCACGGGGATCCGGACCAACATCCTTCCCCACCGGATTCTCGCAACACGAGATCCCAAGCCGACTTACGAGCCAGCCTGCCACCCGCGCCTCCTGGCCCCCAAAAAAACTGCGCGCATGCGGTGCGGTCCGGGGCCCGGCCTCCTCTCAGGGGGGTGAACCCATTGCTCACGAGGCAAACCATGAACCGCACTTCGCATCTGTCCCTCCTCAGTCTGACTGCCGTCCTGGTCAGCGGGCTCGGCGCGCAGATCCAGTCGACGCTGTCGACCACCCACCTGCCGACCTACGCCGTGCCCCAGGCGGTCACGACGTTCGGGCGCGGCGACCTCCTGCAGACCCTGCGCACCGCGCTCAACTCCGTCGACGACAGCGTGCGCGTGCGCATCGAGGCCGGCGCCAGCGTCGCGATCATCCCGACGCTCAACGCCGGCGGCACCCAGGCGTTTGACGTCGTCGTCACCCGCACGGCGAACGGCGTGGAAGCCGTCGTATCGGCCGAGAACGCGGCGAACGCCGGCGTCGAGGCCTACGAAGGTCTCGAGATCCAGGTCGGTCGCGCCGACGCCAAGCGCGTCGTGTTCGCATGGCCGAGCATCGACGCCGCCGCGAAGGGCGTCGAGAACCTCGCGCTCGGACACTTCGCCGGATTCCGGAAGATCCCCGGGCTCGTGCAAGCGAACGTCCAGCTGGCGCAGCAGGCGGCCATCGCGCTGGGCGACGCGATCCTCGACCTCGAGGCCACCAAGCGCGTCGAGGCCGCCGCCCTGGCCACCTTCCGCCAGATCCAGTCGGACCTGTCGTCCGCCGAGAGCCGGCTCGCCGCCGCGGCGCGCAAGCTCGCGAGCGCGCGCGACGACCTCAACGCCGTGCGGCGCAAGGCCGACAAGCTGCCGAAGGCCGTGCGCTGGACGATGAACGCCGCGATCAAGGCCGCCGAAGGCGTGCTCCGCCGCGCGCAGAGCGCGCTGAACGGGATCACGAAGACGACCAACCTGCTGCGCACCGCCCTGAACATCGCGCGCACCAGGCTGGAGCAGGCGCGTGCCGAGGTCGCCCGACGTCAGGCCACGGTCGACTCCAAGCGCGACCTCCTGGCGGCCGCGCAGCGCACCGCGCGCCAGTGGGAAGAGCTGGGCGAGGCGCTGACCCGCCCGATGCTCGACCTGTTGTCGCGCGTCGTCGCCGTCGAGTTCGAGCTGCGCACCGGCGCGGCCCTGTCCGCGTTCCTCTCGCCGATCCCGGGCGCCAGCATCGCCAACCTGGGCATGGGCGCGTCGGCCGCGACCTTCGTCGGCGCCGCGGTGCGCTATGACCTGCCGCGCAACGGCGAGCAGCGCCTCTCCATCCGCAGCTTCCGCACCCTCGCGCTCGAGGTCGCCGGCGGCTTCGTCGCGGGCATCCAGGCCGAGGCCGGCTCGGCCCTCGAGGTCGCGGCGACGTTCGTCAAGCGCGGCAGCTCGGCCTTCCGGTTCGAGGGCGTGGCCACCGAGCTGCGCCTCGACCTCGACCTGTGGGCGGTCGTCGGCGCGGGCCACGCCGTGCGCCACGGCGCCGGGCGGCAGGTGAAGGTCGCGATCTCCGGCACCGACTGGCTCAACGCCGTGAGCGCCTGCGGCCAGCTGGCCCAGAACCCGACCCCCGCGACGCTGGCGAACGCCCTGCGCCAGGTGCAGGCGGACGTGTCCGTCCAGGACCGCTGGAACGCCGGGCTCGTCACGCGCGTCGGCTTCAGCGCGGCCGGCAACGGCGCGACCATCAGCGGCCAGGCCACCTGGCGCGATGCCGGCACCAACGTCGCGCAGCGCTTGTCCGCGGGCGACGTGATCGGTGTCCTCCTGCAGCCGCAGACCGCGCGCGAGAGCATCGCCCTCCTCGCGCCCCACGCGCGCCGCTGATCGGACCGGAGCGCGCGCCGCGGTGTCCGACGCCGTGGGTATCGACGCACGGGTCGGACACCGCGCGCGTTTCAGCCCTTCAGCAGGCCGGCCTTCACCAGCTTCTCGCGGTAGGTGGTGCGCGGCACGCCGAACAGCTCGGCGGCGCGGGTGAGGTTGCCGCCGGCCTGGCGCAAGGTCTCCTCGAGCGCGGCCCGCTCGCTCGCCTCGAGGCGCTCCTTCCACGTGCCGCTGAACGCGCCGTCGCGCAGCGGGTCGCCGGGCAACGGGTCGATGCGTGCGGAGGGCGTGACGTCGAGATGCTCCAGCCCGATCGGCGCACCGCCCGAGCGCAGCGCGGCGCCGCGCACGAGGTGGCGCAGCTCCCGGATGTTGCCGCGCCACGGGTGGCGCATCAGCCATTCCAGCGTCTCCTGCCGCAACTCGGGCACGCGGTCGTAGGCCAGCTCGCGCGCCGCCTCGCGCAGGAAGCGATCCGCGAGCATCGGGATGTCCTCCGTGCGCTCGCGCAACGGCGG
>DATGPD010000054.1:0-2587 GCA_035305285.1 Planctomycetota bacterium | reverse complement strand
CACGTCGTTCGACGCCGGGCGCGCGGCCCGCGCCCGCCGCGCGCGCGTGCGGCGCACCGTCCTCGCCGCCGCGGCCGCAATCTTCGTTTCCGCAGGAGGTTTCGTCCTCTCCTGGGGAACATCCTCACCACCCGAACCCGTCTTTGAAGTCGCGGCCACGCCGCTCTCGTCTGATCACCCATCCGACTTCCTGCGCGGACTGGTCGATCGACAGGTCCGTTGAAGCCGCACCTCTCCTTTCTCTCTCGCTTGCCTGGTAGCGTAAACCGCTGCCACAGCTCGTCACCCATGCACTCGTCCCCGAGAATCCAGATGCGGCTCGGCCGGCTCGCCGTTGCCTGGATTCTCGGGGCACGAGCCTTGTGCGGGCAGAGTGTCGAGGAGACGGAGCTGATCCTGCAGCACCTGCAGACCGCGGCCGAGTCGACCGACTACCGCGCGGTGCAGGTGCGTCGGGTGCGTGGCCACTTCTCGGGCTTGGGTCGCGGCGGCGAATGGGTCGGCGCGATCGAGTCGGTGATGCACCGCGGCGCCGCGGCGGGGCGCGAAGAGCAGTTCTCGCTCGAGCTGCGCGGCTTCGAAGGCGTCGCGCTCAGCGTCCCCGAACTGGCGCAGCGTCAGGTCCTGTACCAGAGTCGCGCGGCCTACCTGTTCCGCTACCAGAGCTTCCGCGTGCTCGACGCCCGTGCGGCCGCCCAGCAGTACGTGGTGGTCGCGCTCGGCGAAGGAGCAGTGCGCGCCGGCCGCTACTGCAACCGGATCGCGGTGGTCAGCCGAACGCCGGACCGTCCGTCCTGGCTGCTCGACCTCGACGCGGCGCTCGGCGTGCCGCTCTACGCCGGAGAGTTCACTCCGAACGGCGCGCTGGTCGCCGAGCTGGAGGTCGGGCAGATCTCATTCGGTAGCGCAGCGCACCTGCCGGACGGCACGAACTGGGGTTGGACGCCGCGCATGGGCGTCGAGGAGTTCGCGAGCGCCGCGCAGGCACGCGCGCGGGCGCGCACGATCGTGTCGATCGACATCGCACCCGCGGACCTCGGCGGCCGCTACGTGTTCGATCACGCGCGCGTGGTCACCGACCCGCTCACCGGCGAGCAGAGTCTGGTGCACGTGTTCCACGACGGCATCGACGCGATCTTCGTGAGCCAGCGGGCCCGCGAACCGCTGCACACGAAGACCCACACGATCCGCCTCTACGACGAGGCGGGCGTGCACCAGTGCCTGTTCCAGCAGGGCGGCACCGAGTTCCTGCTCGTGGGCCGCAACACGAAGCTGAAGGACATCGCGACGCGGCTCTACCGCCGCGCCGCAGCGTCGCTGTAGGCCCCCACGCGGCTGCGTGCGGGACGCCGTCCGCGGCGCGCCTGCTCCGCAGGTCGCCGGCATCGGAGCCTCCGCGCCTCGCCGCGCCCGCTTTCGAGCCGCTCACAACGGCGCGGTGACGAACATGCAGAAGTCGTCGCCGAGCCGCCCTTCGCGCATGAGCCGATCCTCCTCCGCAAACAGGCGGGCGAGGACCAGGTTGTGGTCCCAGCGCTGCGGATCGTAGGTGTGGATCTGACTCATCAGGACGGGCTGGAGGAGCGCGCCGCCGCCGCTCGCGTAGCCGGCGAGCGTGAACCCGGCGTCGCGCAGCGTCGGCAGGATGTCGCGCGAGCGCACCGCCTCCGACGGGTCGAGCCGCAGCATCACCTCGACCGGCGTGCGGACGATGCGGTCGTGGTGCACGCGGTGCTCGGGGGGGACGATGTCGCGCAGGACGCGGTTGCCCTCCTCGATCTGGGCGTCGGTCCACTGCAGCCGGTTCGGACCGATGTACTCCTGGCCCATCACCACCCCGCCCGGCAGCAGCGCGCGGCGGCACGCTGCCCAGAACGTCTCCAGGCGCTCGATGTGGTGGAACGCTCCCATGCCGACCACCGCGACGAGCGACGCCGGACGCAGGTCGGGGTCGTTGGCATCCATCGCGACGAACTCGATGTTGGTCAGCCCGTCGCGCGCCGCTGCCTCCCGCGCCTGGGCGAGGGCGGAGTGCGCGATGTCGCAGGCCAGGAAGCGCCGGTCCGGCAGCGCGCGGGCGAGCGCCAGCTCCTTCGCGCCGGTGCCGCATGCCGGCGAGAAGACGAGTCCGCCCGGCGGGGTCTTCGCGCGCAGCTCGGCAATCACCACGTCGAGGTGCGGCGTCACGCTGCCGACCGCGCGCAGGGACGTGTATGCCGCCACCAGCGGGTGGTTCAGGTAGTTCTCGGCGTCGCTGTGCAGTGCGTGCCGCGCGTCCCAGAACGCCGCGGCGGTCGTGTTCGGGTCAGACACCGCGTGCCAGTCTATTGGCCCGTGTGCCGGCCGCGAGCGTCGCGCCCGTGCGCCGGCGTCGTCCGGACGCGACTCCGGCGTCGCACGGAGTGGACTCCCCCGCGTGCGGCGGGAGGCAGGCCGGATCCTGGGCCGGCGCGGAAGGTGCGGCGCGGCCGGAAGGAGGCTGCCCGGCACCGACGGCCGGCGCGCTTGGCATGCACGGTGCTTTCCCCTGAAGGTGTCCGCGTTGCCACACGCGGGCCGACCCGCAGCAACGCCCGATGGATCCTGC
>DATGPD010000053.1:0-4615 GCA_035305285.1 Planctomycetota bacterium | reverse complement strand
CGGGTTGGCGATGTAGAAGTTTCCCTTCGGCCGCCGGCGGGGTTCTCCTGCCGCCGGCCAACTCATCAACCAGGATGCCCTCCGTATGGAGCCTCGAACTGTGACCGAGAAAGACGACATCGAAGAGAAGGTCTACAACATCGTGTGTGAGCAGCTCGGCACGAGCCGCGACAAGATCACGCCGGAGACCTCCTTCATCAACGACCTCGGTGCCGACTCGCTTGACACCGTGGAGCTCGTCATGGAGTTCGAGGACGAGTTCGAGATCAACATCCCCGACGAGGACGCCGAGAAGATCCGGACCGTCGGCGACGCGATCACCTACATCAAGTCGAAGCTGTGACCTGACCGCGCCCGAGGCGGCGGCCGCGCCCCGCGCACGGTCGTCGCGGGCGGCGCCCGATCGTCATGACCAAGCGCAGAGTCGTCATCACCGGCCTTGGCGCGGTGACGCCGCTCGGGCTCGACATGGAGTCGACCTGGGATGCGCTGCTCGCGGGAACCTCGGGCGCCGGTCCGATCACGCGGTTCGACACCTCCGACTTCGCGACCAAGTTCGCGTGCGAGGTGAAGGGGTTCGACCCCGAGCGGTGGTTGGAGAAGACCGAGGCGCGCAAGCTCGACCCGTTCACCTGGTACATGCTCGCTGCATCGGACCAGGCGATGCAGGACTGCGGGCTCGACCGCAACAAGATCGACCTCGACCGCTTCGGGTGCATCTTCGGCACCGGAATCGGGGGCATCCTCGAGTTGGAGCTGACCGCGAAGGTGTTCGAGGAACGGGGGCCGCGGCGGATCAGTCCGTTCTTCATCACCAAGATGATCTGCAACGCGTCGGCCGGCTACGCGGCGATCCGCTACGGCCTGCGCGGCACGTCGCTGGTGACCGTCTCGGCCTGCGCCAGCTCGAGCCACGCGATCGGGCTCGCACTGCGCACGATCCAGTACGGCGACGCGGACTTCGTGCTCACCGGCGGCTCCGAGGCCGCGGTGACCCGGGTCGGGATCGGCGCGTTCTGCGCCAACCGCGCGCTGTCGACCCGCAACGACGATCCGGCCCACGCGTCGCGGCCGTTCGACCGTGACCGCGACGGGTTCGTGATGGGCGAGGGGGCGGCCGCGCTCGTGCTGGAGGAGTACGAGCACGCGCGCCGGCGCGGGGCGCGGATCTACGCCGAGCTGATGGGCTTCGGCTCGACCGACGACGCCTACCACATCACCGCCCCGAACGAAGACGGCGCCGGCCTGGTCCGCGCCGTTCGTGCGGCGCTCGCCGACGCGCAGATCCCGCCCGACGCGGTGGACTACGTGAACGCGCACGGCACGAGCACTCCGCTGAACGACAAGATCGAAACCCGCGCGCTCAAGCAGGTGTTCGGAGCACACGCGTCGCGTCTGGCCGTGAACTCGACCAAGTCGATGGTCGGCCACATGCTGGGCGGCGCCGGTGCGATCGAGGCCGCGGTGTGCGCGCTGAGCGTCGAGCGCGGCCAGGTCCATCCGACGATCAATCTGGAAAACCCCGATCCCGAGTGCGATCTCGACTACGTGCCCGGCACGGCGCGCGACCTGCGCGCACGCGTCGCGATCAGCAACTCGCTCGGCTTCGGCGGCCACAACACGTGTCTGGTTCTCGGTAGACTCGACCGCTGACCCCTGCCTGGCGCCGCGTCGGTGCCACGGCGACCTTCCCGATGGCACCTTCCCCGACTCGGAGGCAGACGTGAAGAAGGCGTTCCGTGATCTCTTCCACCGCTACAAGGTGGAGTCCTTCAAGGTCTCGCACAGCCACGACAGCGTGGAAGAGATCACCAAGGAGATCCTCTCGTTCACCGAGGAGGCCCTGAACAACGCCTACCACTTCCACTTCCACCAGGACCCCGACCCGAGCCGCATCGAGACCTTCAACATGATCAAGCACTACACCATGGAGGCGCTGTTGCCGCCGGTGGTGGAGAAGCTGACCCGCCGGCTCGTCACCCTCGAGAAGCAGCACCACGCGCTGGTGAAGCTGGTCGGCGACCTGCTCGAGGTGCTCTCGGACGAGCGCGCCGAGCACGGCGACGTCCGGGTCGGCTGATCGCGGGGCGCGCGCCTTGCGCAGCGTGCTGGCGGCGGACCTCGGCGGCACGAAGTGCCGCTTCGCGCTCGTTACCGAGGACCTGCGCGTGCTCGGCGCGCGCCGCGTCGCGACGGTCCGCGACCAGGGCGAGTTCCTCGCGCGGATGGAAGAGGCCCTCACCGCGCTGGCCGCCGAACGCTACCCGGGGGTCGACCCGCCCGCCGCGCTCGGGATCGGCACGGCCGGGGTCGTGGCACGCGACGAGGGTTGCATCCGCTACGCGCCCAACCTGCCGCTCGACGGCTTCCCGCTCGCGACGCACATGCAGCGGGTGCTCGGCTTGCCGACCACCGTGCTCAATGACGGGCGCGCGAGCGCGATCGGCGAGTACAGCTACGGCTACGCCGCGGGCGCCGATCCGCTGCTCGTGCTGTTCTTCGGCACCGGCGTGGGCGTGGGGCTGATCGTGAACGGGCGGCCATACGAAGGCGCGGACAACGCCGCCGGCGAGATCGGGCACACGGTGCACCGCCCCGGCGGACGCATCGGTCCGAACGGCCTGCCCGGGTCGTTCGAGGCCTACTGCGGCGGCGGGCCGATCACCGCGCGCGCATGGGAAGAGATCGGGCCGCCGCCCGACGGCGCCGAGGCGTGGGACCTCGGCCGCCTGGTCGCCGCGGCCGAGACCGACCCGCGCGCGGCGCGCATCCTCGAGGAGGCCGAGGTCGCCGCGACCGCGCTGGTCGCCAACGCGTGCACGCTGCTCAACCCGCGCGCCGTCGTGCTCGGCGGCGGCGTGCTGCGCGGCTGGCCGGCGCTGCGCGGCGCCATCGAGCGCTTCACCATGCGCTGGTGCTCGGCCGCCGTGACCCGCAACCTGCGCTTCGTGCCGAGCCGCGGCGAGTCCGACGCGATCCTGTGGGGCGCCGCCGAGGCGACCGGCGCGCTGCGCGGCGCGGGCCCGGCGTCGTCGCCTTGACCGCGCGGCGGCCCGCCGGCCCGGTTTCGCACACGGATCACGCTGCCGCCCGCCGGGCGACGGCGGAGTGCACGGTGCCGGCTCGGCTTGGTCCCCGACCGCCCCGCGCGCACGATCCGCGTCGGCCGCGTGACGGCGTGCGCGCGCCCGCGTAGCATCCCCGCCGCGGTTTCCTTTTCCCCCAGGAGGGGCACATGATCGACGTCGCCGTCCTCGCGGGCGGCCGCTCGGCGGAGCACGACATCTCGCTGAGCTCGGCTGTCCAGGTCGCTTCCATGCTCGACCGCGACCGCTTCCGCCCCTGGCCGGTGTTCCTCGATCGCCAGGGGTTGTGGTGGATCCCCGAGCGTCCGCTCGGCCCGGGCGAGGAGCCGCCGCCGGGGTTCCTCGACGCGGGCGCGCGCGCGCTGCGTCCGGGTGCGGCGCTAGACCGGTTGCTGGACCTCGGGATCGACGTGGTCTTTCCCGTGCTGCACGGCGCGTTCGGCGAGGACGGCACGGTGCAGGCGCTGTGCGAGCTGCACGACGTGCCGGTCGTCGGTTCGGGCAGCGCCGCATCGGCGGTGGCGATGGACAAGATCCGCACGCGCGAGTGCCTCACGTGGTGGGGCATCCCGATGCCGAAGGCGTACGTCGGCGCGTCGCGCGCGGAGTCCGCGGACCCGGAGGTCGAGGCCGAGCGGATCGCGGCGACGGTCGGCTTCCCGTGCTTCTTGAAGATGGACCTGTCCGGGTCGACGACCGGCGTGCTGCGCGCCGAGCGCGCCGCCGACGTCGCGTCGTTCCTCGCCGCGGGCCGCGGGATCGGCTGGCGCTTCCTCGCCGAGGCCGAGGTGCGCGGTGAAGAGATCAGCGTCGGCGTCCTCGGCAACAGCGACGGCGAACAGCTCGCGCTGCCGCCGATCGGCATCTATCCGCGGCACGACGCGTACTTCACCCGGCATGCGAAGTACACGCCGGGCGCGAGCGAGGAGGTCGTGCCGCCGCTCGGGCTCGACGCCGCGGCGATCGAGCGGGTGCAGCAGCTCGCGCTGCGCTGCCACCGCGCGCTGCAGTGCGACGGCATGTCGCGCACCGACATGATCGTCGGGTGCGACGGTCCGGTCGTGCTGGAGGTGAACACGATCCCGGGCATGACGCGGACGAGCCTCCTGCCGCAGTGCGCGCGCGCGGCCGGGATCGACTTCGCGGCGTTGCTCGCCCGCCTGGTCGACCTCGCGCTCGCCAAGCGCCCGCACCCACTCGCCGCGCGCCGCAGCGCGGCGCGCGTCGGCAGCGGGCACTCCGGCGCGCCGTGACCGCCGAGCCTGCGTCGCGCCCCGGCGTGCGCGGCCCCTGCGTCGCGGCCGCTGCCGTGCCGTGCGGCGCGCGCGGCGCGGCGGCGCGGGCTGGCCGCCTATGATGCGTGCGCCGATGGATGCCGCGCCCGCCCCGCCGCAGTCGCCGCACTGGCTCGCGGCGCTTGCCGCCGAGCCGGCGCTCGTCGTGCTCCTGCTCGCCGCGGTCGGCGTCGCGGTCGCGGGGTTCGTCTTGCTGCCCATGCGCGCGATGGTGCGCCGCGCGCGCGCGCGCGG
>DATGPD010000052.1:0-3174 GCA_035305285.1 Planctomycetota bacterium | reverse complement strand
AGCGAGAAGGGCTCGCCCGGCCGCGCGTCGCCGACCGGGTCGAGCAGCGGCACCGCCGGGGTCAGGCCGTCCTGCATCAGGCTGAGCACGAGCGCGGTGGGCTCGAACACGACGCCGGTCGACGCGAACTGGTAGACGCGGCCGACGCCCGGCCCGGTGACCGCGTCGAACCACAGCGGGAAGGCACGGTTGCCCTGGTCGTTGCCGCGCACCGTGAACTCGACGAGCAGGTTGCGTCCGGCGCGCGTGTCGACCAGGAACGGCGTGTCCAGCGCGGCGACGTGGTCCCAGTAGGCGAACTCGCTGCGTCGGTTGGCACCGGGGAGGTCGATCCACCCGCTGCGCACGCGGGTCATCGGTCCGAGGTCGGCGTTCGCGGAGAACGACGGCAGCATCTGCGCCGCGGCGCGCGACGAGTAGCCGAGGTGGATATCGAGGTCGACGCGCGCGTGCGCGGAGCTGGCCTCGCCCGAGTCGCGCCGGAAGCCGATCCTGTGCAGCGCGAACGGCGGCACGTTGCCGAGCCAGCCGTGTTCGACGACCTGCTGCACGCGGCACGGCTCCTCGGCGAGCGGCACGCGCGTGTTGTCGTTGCCGAACGCGGTGCGTGCCTCGGGCGGCACGATGATCCCGTTCGCCGGGTTCTGCCCGCTGCCCGGGCAACCGTGCCCGAGCGACAGCCAGCTCCCGCGCTGCGTCGCGCCGCTGCGGTCCGCGCCGAAGATGAGGCTGAACGGCACGGGGAACGACGCCGGCGTGGTGAACGAGCGCGCGACGACCTGCACGCGGTGCGGGCCGGACTGCTGCGCGTCGAACACGACCTTCTCGTACAGGTTGCGCGGTGACTCCGAGGCCGTGCGCAGCCGGCCGTCGGGCGCGTACACGTAGAGGTTCAGGTCGTCCCACTCCGGCTGGTTGCCGGGCGACGTGCGCGCGAACACGAGGGTCGCCGCGTAGCGGTGGCCGACGGTCAGGTCGAAGGTCCACTCGACGCTCGTCGTGCTGCCCTGGCGCAGCGATCCGCGCAGCAGCCGGTCGTGCTGCAGGGCGGCGACCGCCAGGTCGGCGCGCAGCATGCCGAGCCCGTAGCGGTAGCGGTCGTGGGACGGGTTGGCCGCGGCGATGTCCTCGACGCCGTGCAGGAGCGCAGCCTTGGCATCGAGCGCGGTCAAGCTCGGGTCGGCGCCGCGCAGCATGGCGGCGGTGCCGGCCACCTGCGGCGCGGCGAAGCTGGTCCCGAGCAGCGCGCGCGCCGCATTCTCGTCGTCGTGCTTGGCGGCGTGCAGCTGGCCGAGCGCGACGAGGTCGGGCCAGAAGCGCTCGCCGTCGCCGGGCAGCGGCCCCCAGGAGGATGCCGGGTCGACGCGCCGCGTCTCGTCGATCACCGCGCCGACCGAGAGGCCGCTGCAGTTGGCGTGGCTGCGCGCCGCCGGATGCGGGAACAGGCCGTCGTTGCCCGCCGCGGTGACCACGAGCACGTCGGTGAAGTAGCCGAGCACGTCGAGCACGACCTGCTGCGGGTGGTTGGGGTCCGGCTGGCCGGCGAGGCTGAGGTTGGCGACCTTCACCTCGTGGCGCACGCGGTCGAGGGCGATCTGCTGCAGCGCCGCGGCGATCGCGTCGTCCGGCGCGGCACCGGTCGCGTCGACGACACGGTAGCTGACCAGGTCGGAGTCGAACGCGAAGCCGTGGTCCGACCACGGCGGCGCCCCCCAGTCGACGCCGGCCACGATGCTGGCGACCGCGGTGCCGTGCCCGTCGAAGTCGTCGGGCGGCGGCGACGGCTGGCCCTGCGCGCCGATCCCGTACGCGCCGACGAGGCGGTGTCCGGGTCCGGCGAGGCGGCGGAAGGTGCGGTGCGGCTGGCCGGTGCCTGCCATGCTGCGCGCGATGCCGCTGTCGATCACCGCCACGCCGCAGCCGCGGCCGGTGAAGCGCGGGTCCTGGTGCACGACGTCGGCGTTGGTGAAGCGGTCGCCGGTCGCCTTGCGCAGGCACGGCGCCGCCGTCCCGACGGGCAGGACATCGAGCGCTCCCGGCAGGGTGCGCAGGCAGGCGACGTCGGCCGGATGCAGCGCCTGCACCGAGATCGCGTCGGTGAGCCAGAACGAGAAGCGCACGGTGAAGCCGCCCTGCGCGAGGGCGCCGCGCAGGGTGGCCTGTGCGCGCGCGGCGCGCGCCTGCAGTGCCGCGATCGCGGCCAGCGCGCGGCCGCGGTCGCCGGCGAGCACGTGTTCCCGCAGCTCGTGCAGGAGGCGCAGGCGCTCCGCTCGGTCTCCGTCGTGGCGGACCCAGAACGCGCCGCTCTGCGCGCTGCCTTCCCGCGCGCCTGCCAGGACGGCGAGCGCCGCTGCCACGAGCGCCAGGCCCCGACCCTGACGCGCGCGGCAGGCGGGAGGTCGGCGGGTCAGGGGAGCGACGGCCACGCCGGCAATGTAGCCCGGCGCGCAGCCCCCGTTCCGGAGGGCGGAAGGATCGCCCGCAGCGAATTCAGCCCGGCACGTCGATCCGACGATGAAGGACTGCTCCGTCCCGGCGGGCCTTCGGCTCCCGGCGGACCCGGCAATGCCTGCGTTCACGCGATGACGATAGACCAACCAGCTGCCCACGGCGGCGCCGCGCAACCCGGGGGCGCGTCGGACGGCGCGGGCGGGTTCGTCGGGGCCGTCACCGAGCCGGCGATTCCGCGCTACGCGACGACCCGGCGCACCGACCCCGCGGGCGCGGCCGACGAGCTGGCCGCCGCGCTGGATGCTCCCGCGCAGGCGCTCGTGTGCGTGTTCGGCGACCCGCCGCTCCTGCGTGCCGACGGCATGGCGGCGGCGCTGCACGCGCGCCTGGGCGCCGGGATGCTGGTCGGCTGCACCACCGCGGGCGAACTGTGCCCCGAGGGCTACGCGCAGGGCACGCTGACCGCGTTCGCGTTGCCGGCGAGCGACTACATGGTCGCGACCGCCCTGATCGAGAACGTCAGCCGCGCCGGACCCGAGGCCGCGGCGCAGGCGGTGGTCGACGCCGAGCTGCGCCTGCGGCGCATGGGCGCGGTGATCGACTCGGAGCACTGCTTCGCGCTGCTGCTGGTCGACGGCACGACGCGCGCGGAGGAGGAACTGTGCTACGCGCTGCAGGCGGCGCTCGGGCAGGTCGCGCTGGTCGGCGGTTCGGCTGCCGACC
>DATGPD010000051.1:0-2336 GCA_035305285.1 Planctomycetota bacterium | reverse complement strand
CCTCGGCCGCCCCGTCGAGCCCGTCATGCCAGCGGCGCAGGCTGACCGCACTGCTCGCGCCGCGACCGGTGAGGAACGCGCGCAGCGCGTCGAGCCCGTCGCCGCGGACGCTGCTGACGAAGAGGTGCGGCCGCGGCGCGCCGCTGCCGGCGCACGCCGCGAGCGCGGCGGCGCGCTCCGGCTCCGCCCGCGCGTCGAGCAGGTCGACCTTGGTGAACACCGTCGCGAGCACCGGCGTGCCGGCCGGCACCTCGGGCACGCGCGGCGCGGTGGCGTCGATGACCAGCAGCGCCGCGGCCGCGCGCGCCGCGATGCGGTCGCGCAGCGCGAGGGCGGCGGCATCGAGCGGCGCGGGCACGTCCAGGTCTCCCGGAGCGTCGAGCAGGGTCGTCCCCTCGGCGAGCCGCACGGCGACGACGTCGCGGGTCGTGCCGGCAGTCGGATCGACGAGCACGGCGTCGCATCCCGCGAGTGCGTTGCACAGCGACGACTTGCCCGCGTTCGCGGCGCCGAGCAGGATCAGCTCGCCGCCCACGGCGACCTCGGGCAGCGCGGCGCGCGCCCGCGCGACCGCCTGCTCGGCGCGCTCGATCGCCGCGAGCCACGCCTCGGGGTCGACCGCGCCGGTCTCGCCTTCGGTGAAGTCGAGCCCGGACTCGAGGAGCGCGAGGGCGTCCTGCACGTGGCCGCGCACGCGGGCGACGTCGCTGCCGAGGCCGCCGGACAGTGCGTGCAGCGCCGTGCGCCGCTCCTGCTCGCCCGCCGCGGCGATCAGGTCGGCGACCGCCTCCGCCTGGGCGAGCGACAGGCGGCCGCGCTCGAAGGCGCGGCGGGTGAACTCCCCCGGCGTGGCAGCGCGCGCCCCGGCGGCGAACAGCGCGTCCAGCACCGCCTGCAGGAGCGCCGGACCGCCGGGCAGGTGCAGTTCGACGACGTCTTCCCCGGTGTACGAACCGGGCGCGGGCATCACGAGCGCGAGCGCGGGCAGTCGTGCGCCGCGCAGGGGCAGGTCGGCCGCCACGGCGGCGCGCACCCGCGGCAGCGCGGCCTGCAGCACCGCCTCGCCCGCGGGGATCGCGGCCGGCCCCGACACGCGGATCACGCCGCGCGCGGCCGGGCCGGGCGGGGAGGCGATCGCGGCGATCGTGTCGTCGAGCATCGGACGGAAGGGCGACGGGCAAAGCTAGCACCCGCCGCGGTACAAGGCGGCGCGTGCCGACCCCGCTGATCGACATCGCCGTCAACCTGACCGCCCCGGCGTTCCACTCCGACCTCGACGCGGTGCTCGCGCGCGCGGCGGCGGCCGGCGTCGTCGCGATGATCGCGCCCGGGAGCACGGTGGCCGACAGCGCGCGCGCGCTCGCGCTGGCGCGCGCGCACGAGGGCGTGGTGTTCTCCGCCGCCGGCGTCCACCCGCACCACGCCGCGACCTGCGACGCCGACACGATCCCCGCGCTGCGGCGCCTGGCGGCCGAGCGGCAGGTCGTCGCCATCGGCGAGTGCGGCCTCGACTTCTTCCGCGACCTCAGCCCGCGTCCGGTGCAGGAGCGCTGGTTCGCGGAGCAACTCGACCTCGCCGCGCAGCTCGGCCTGCCGGTGTACCTGCACGAGCGCGACGCGCACGCGCGGTTCGCGGCGATCGTGCGCGAACAGCGCCGCCGCCTCGCGCGCGCCGTGGTGCACTGCTTCACCGGGGACGAGACGGCCCTGCGCACCTACCTCGACCTCGACCTGCACATCGGGATCACCGGCTGGATCTGCGACGAGCGCCGCGGCCGGCACCTGCAGGAACTCGTCCGCCTGATCCCCCGGGGCCGGCTGATGATCGAGACCGACGCGCCCTGGCTGATCCCGCGCACGATCCTGCCCAGGCCCAGGTCGGGTCGCAACGAACCGGCCTTTCTGCCGTTCGTGCTCGACGTGGTCGCGCGCTGCCGGGGCGAGAGCGTCGAGGAAGTCGCGGCGCACACCACCGCCACCGCGCGCGCGTTCTTCGCGCTGCCGGACGGGCCGCGCGCCTGACGGGCGCGCTCAGAACTGCGGCACCGCGGCCGGCACGCCGGGCACTTCGGGCATCGGGCCGAGGATCTTCTTGATCAGCCACTGCTCGAGGAAGGTGAGCGACATCGACGTGCACATGTAGACCAGCAGGCCGCTCGCGTAGTTGTAGAGGAACACGCCGAACAGCAGGAACATCCAGCGCATCACCTGCTGCACCGTGCGCTGCTGCGGGTCGGCCGGCAGCCTCATGCGGAACATCATGATGCTGTAGAGCACCATCCACACGATCGGCAGCACGTTGAAGTGCGGCAGCCACTGCAGGCCGGTGTCGAACA
>DATGPD010000050.1:0-2895 GCA_035305285.1 Planctomycetota bacterium | reverse complement strand
ACATCAACGGCCGATTCCTGCCGGACAAGGCGATCGACGTGATCGACGAGGCCGGTGCGCGGGTGCGCATCCGCATGATGACCCAGCCGCCGAACCTGGCCGACATGGACGCCGAGATCGCGCGCCTCAACAAGGAGAAGGAGGAGGCGGTCGCCGGCCAGGACTTCGAGCGCGCTGCCGACCTGCGCGACAAGGCCTACCAGCTCGCCAAGAAGAAGGACGCCATCCTCAAGCACTGGCGCGAGAAGCAGGCCAGCCGCGAGTCGGGCGGCACGGTCGACGAGGACGTCATCGCGGAGACGGTCAGCAAGATGACCGGCATCCCGCTGAACCGCCTCGACCAGGCCGAGGCCGATCGGCTCCTGCACATGGAGGAGGAGCTGAAGAAGGACGTCATCAACCAGGACCGCGCGGTCGAGGCGGTGACCCGCGCCGTGCGGCGCTCGCGCTCCGGCCTCAAGGACCCGAACCGGCCGATGGGCTGCTTCATCCTGCTCGGCCCCTCCGGCGTCGGTAAGACCTGGCTGTCGAAGTGCCTCGCCAAGTTCATGTTCGGGAGCGAGGACGCGATCATCCAGATCGACATGTCGGAGTACATGGAGAAGCACAACGCGTCGCGCCTGGTCGGCGCGCCGCCCGGCTACGTCGGCTACGAGGAGGGCGGGCACCTCACCGAGAAGGTCCGCCGGCGCCCGTACGCCGTCGTCCTGCTCGACGAGATCGAGAAGGCCCACCCCGACATCTTCAACATGCTCCTCCAGATCATGGAGGAGGGCCGGCTGACCGACTCGTTCGGCAGGCACATCGACTTCCGCAACGTGATCTTGATCATGACGTCGAACATCGGCGCCAACCTGATCAAGAACTCGGCGGGGCTCGGTTTCACCAAGTCGGGCGCCGAGGCCGGCTACGACAAGATGCGCGACATGATCCAGGCCGAGGTCGAACGGCACTTCCGGCCGGAGTTCCTCAACCGCGTCGACGAGCTGGTCGTGTTCAACCAGCTCACGCGCGACGACATGCAGCGCATCGTGCGCATCGAGCTCGGCAAGGTCGCCCAGCGGATGGCCAACAAGAATCTCAAGCTCGACGTGAGCGACGAGGTCGTCGACCACCTGATCGAGAAGAACTTCAACGCCGACTTCGGCGCGCGGCCGCTGAAGCGCGCGATCGAGCGGGTGATCGAGGATCCGCTGTCCGAGGAGATCCTGCGCGGCGCGCTGACCGGGAGCTGGCTGCTCAAGGTCAGGATGCGCGACGGCCAGGTCGTGTTCGAGAAGGAGCGCCTCGACGAGCCGGCGGCTGCCGGCGCCGGCGCCGGCAGCGGCCCAGGCGAGGCCGGCCAGCAGCAGCCGAGCTGACCTCCTTGCGGCGCGCGGCCCCGGGCCGCGCGCGTCGCAGCAAGCCGCGCTCGCATCGCGAGATGCGGTGCGAGCCGCCCGCGCGCGGGCCGGGCAGGTCGCCTTGTGAGCCTCCGGGTGGCCCGTATAGTCCGCCGGTTCCGCCCTGCCTCTCTCGGTCCGCTACCGGCTCACACCGATGCGCCTCGCGCTCCCTCTCGTCGTCCTGTCCGCTGCCCTGCCCGCTCAGATCACCGCGACCATCGACGACTCCCGGTCGCACGGAGTGCTCGGCGACGCCAACCTGTCGCTCGACGAGGCGATTCGCCTGGCCAACGGTTCGCTGACGATCGCGCAGCTCTCCCCCCAGGAGCGCGCACGGCTTTCGGGGGTGAGCGGCGTCATCGCCCGCATCCTGATCGACGCCTCGGTCACCCCGGTGATCACGCTGGAGCAAGTGCTGACCGACATCATCGGCCAGCACCACGCGCACGTGCACGTCGAGATCGAGGGCGTCCCCGGCCCCGCCGGCCTGCCGGTGATCGACGGCGGCAACCACCCCATCGTCCTGCCGAGCCGCACCAACCACGCCCACGTCCGCCACCTCGTGCTGCGCGGCGGCCTGGTCGGCGTCGACTACGACACGACCCTGCACTACCACCCGAGTGTCGTCGGCGAGCTGGTGAACGTGCGCGTGGAGAACGCGCGCGACGTCGCGGTGCGCGTGCGCAACCCACGCGCCAACGGCAGCCAGTCGCCGATCATGCTGCAGGGCGTGCTCCTCCGCGGCAGCGGCGTCGGCCTGGAGATCGTCGACGACAGCCAGTTCGGCAACACGGAGGTCTACTGCGAGGATCTGGTGGTCGAGGACTGCGACGTCGGCATCGCGGTCGCCATCGACAGCGCCGGCGGCGACCACATCCTGCAGCTGCTGCGCACCGCGTTCCACGGCGTGGACGCGTGCATCGCCGTCGACCGGGTGTCGGCGACCAGCACCAGCCGCTGGCGCATTCGCTGCGTGCACGGCAGCTACCGCGCCGGCGACCGCGCGCTCGAGCTGGACACCACCGCGACCGGCACCACGACCGTCGAGCTGCACCACCTCGACGTGCACGGCGGCATCGGCCCGACCGGCGCGGCGCTGATCGCCGGGACGCAGGGCGGCCAGCTCGCCCTGGTCGCGACCGAGTGCACGTTCACCGGGCCGGTGCACGTCGCCGCCGGCACGTCGAACTCGTCGCTGCGCCTGCACAACGACCGCCTGGAGACCGGTGAGCTGGTGCTCGCGTTGAGTGCCGGGACCGGCGACGTGCAGTGGACCAGCTTCACCGCGTGCGGGATCGAGCTGGACCCGGTGTGCACGAGCCTCGCGGCGCCGATCACGTTCACCGAGTGCGAGATGGTGCGCAGCGACGTCAACGACCGCTCGGCGGGTCGCAGCCGCCTGCAGAGCTGCTTCCTCGGCGGCAGCGTGATCAGCAGCAACGTCCAGAACGTGCAGCCGCAGCTCACGCCGTGGATGGGCCGGGCCACGGTCGCGCCGAGCGATCCGCCG
>DATGPD010000049.1:0-2377 GCA_035305285.1 Planctomycetota bacterium | reverse complement strand
CCGCCGCCTATTCGTC
Source organism: Planctomycetota bacterium (assembly GCA_035305285.1). Taxonomy (GTDB): domain Bacteria; phylum Planctomycetota; class UBA1135; order UBA1135; family UBA2386; genus DATGPD01. The sequence continues at coordinate 2,361 of DATGPD010000049.1, read as the reverse complement.
GGCCTGCATCAGCCGCAGGTACTCCCGGTCCCACGCCGCGGGGATGCTCTCGCGCGCCGAGTACGGGCCGGGCTCGTAGCGGCGCGATGACACGCCGAGCTGGTTGCGCTCCACGACGTCCCAGTCCTGCCGGTTCGTCAGGTCCCAGAACTCGATCGCGTCCGCGGTGTTCGACGAGCCGTCGTCGAGTGAGGCTGGGTGGAACAGCCACTCGGTCTCGATGCGCGTGCGGTCCGGCGCGATGGGTTGGACCCGGTAGTAGTTGACGTAGTCCGGGTGGATGCTGAGCAGCAGGTTCGGCATCAGCGTGTAGTAGTACGCGCGCCGCCGCTCCTCGGACGGCAGGTCGGGGTGCACCGGGACGCCCGCGGGGCGGCCCGTGAACGTCACGCTCTCGTATGGCGGCGTGATCTCCATGTACCCACCCAGGAACGGACCCTCGACGAAGTCGTTCGCGCCGCTCTGGTACGGCAGCACGACGGACAGCTCCGGGTGGATCGTCGGGCAGTGCAGGCACTCCGAGTAGTTCTGGAACACGAGCTTCCAGTTCGCGGCCACGTCGTACACCGTGCGATGCGCAGGGCGGAGGGCGGGGAGGCCGTGGCGCGCGAAGCGGCCGAGCAGCGGAGCCCACGCCTGCTCGAACGGCACCGGATCGGGCGCGATGTTCACGAACAGGAACCCCTCCCACTCGGCGATCGCCGCCTCGATCAGCGGGTAGTCCCCCTTGTCGAATCCCTGCACGTCCTGCATGTGCGGCGCGCCGATCAGCCGCCCGTCCGTCGTCCACGTCCAGGCGTGGTAGGGACACTGGATCGTTTCCGAGAAACGGCCACTCGGCTCCATGCACAGGCGCGCGCCGCGGTGACGGCACAGGTTGAAGTACGCCCGCAGCGCGCCGTGCCGGTCGCGCAGCACGATCAGCGATTCGCCGGCGACCTCGCACAGCATGTAGTCGCCCGGCCGCTCCAGCTGCGCTGCACGCCCCACGCAGTTCCACAGGCGGGCGAAGATGCGCTCCTGCTCCCGGGCGAACACCTCCTGCGATGTGAACGCCTCGCGCGGCAGCGTGCGCGCGCCCTGCTGGAACGTGGTCGTCGTGGGATGGAACATCGGCATGGTCTCCTCCGTGTCGCTGTTCCTGGCGATCGCTGCTGCTGCCGATCGCTGATGCTTGCCCCGGTCGTTCGCGCGCCCAACCGCTCAGGTGCGCCGAACCGCTCAGGTGCGGCGGACCGCTCAGGTGCGCCGAACCGCTCAGGTGCGGCGGACTGGTCAGGCGCGGCGGACTGGTCAGGCGCCGCGGACTGCCTGCGCGCGACGGCCCGCCTGTGGGTGCCGGTGTGCCTACGCGCCGCGGACCGCCTGCGCGCGCCGGTCTGCCTACCCGCCCCGGACCGCCTACGCGCGCCGGTCCACGAGCGTGCGGCGATCCGCCAGCGCGCGCCGCGCCGCGAGCCAGCCCGGCCCACCCGGCACACCCGGGCCGGGGTGTGCGCCGGCGCCGCAGAGGTAGAGTCCGTCGATCGGCATCGCGTAGCGGCTGTAGCCGGCGAGCGGGCGCATGAACAGGATCTGGTCCAGCGCGAGCTCGCCGTGCGTCGCCGCGCCTTCCGTCAGGCCGAAGCGCTGCTCGAGATCGGCCGGCGTCAGCGTGGCCTGCGCGGTCACGCGTGCGGCGAAGCCGGGAAGCACCTCGTCGATCGCACGGGTCACCGCGTCGGCGATGTGGCGCGCGCGGTCCCCGTCCCGGTCGGCCGCAGTCCGGAGCCGGTACGGCGTGTAGTGCACCCGCGCGACCAGCACGTGCCGGCCGGGCGGCGCGAGCGCGGGCCAGTGGAGCGTCGGCGCCGTGATCTCGATGTGCGGCCGTTGGGGGACGTGTCCGTACTTCACCGCGTCGGCCGCACGCTCCAGCAGGTCCACGTCCGGCGTCAGCGAGACGACGCCGCGCAGCAGCTCCGTCGCGTGGTCCGGCCCGCCCGCCTCCGGCAGCGCGTCGAGCGCATAAAGCACGAACGTGGTGCATCCCCGCAGCCGGATGTTGCCCGCCGCGTGCAGCAGCTCGGGGTCCAGCCAGACCGGGTCGACCAGCCCCAGCAGCGTACGCTTCGGGTCGGCCGCCGAAAGGACCAGCCGCGCCCCGATCTCCTCGCCGTCCTCGAGCACGACGCCGGCGACCGCGTCGTCGCGCACGAGGATGCGCGCGACCGGCGCACCCGTACGGATCGACGCGCCGTGCCTACGCGCCGCCGATTCGGCCGCGCGCACGAACGCGTCCGGGGCGTCGCGCCACACGCCGCGTCCGCGCACGGCGCCCTCCGGCGCGCCCACCAGCCAGTGCAGCAGCACGAACCCCGT
>DATGPD010000048.1:0-11428 GCA_035305285.1 Planctomycetota bacterium | reverse complement strand
TCGATCTCGGCCTGCGTCAGCTGACGCTCGATGCCGGCGCGCCGGAGGTCGCGCTGCAGCGCCGCCACGACCGCTCCCCCATCGCGCAGGATGGCGGCCGCGGGCGACGGCGCGACCGCGTCGGTCGCACCGGGATAGACGCGCCCCACGACGACGTCGCCGACCCGCAGCGTCGCGTCGGTCTCCAGTTCGAACGCCTCGCCGCGCAGCACGTCGCGCACGCGCAGCTCCGGCTCGACCGATTCGACGAGGAACAGGCCGCAGGCGGTGGCCCGCAGCGCGTCGCGCACGGGTTCGGAGATCCCGCCGAAGGCCTCGATCGGCACCGCGCCGAGGTGCTCGCTCTCCCGTTCGAGCACGAACCACTCCGCGAACCTCGCCTGCGCGCTGGCGCGCGCCGGACCTTCCGGGGCGTAGTCCGGCAGACCGCCGAAGAACTGGCGCTCGGCGCGCAGCATCTCGGCGGCGAGGCCGGGATCGTGGCGCAGCTCGCCGGCGATGGCGAGGACGGTCTGGTGCAGGCGCTCGGGTGCGAAACTCATCGGGAATTCGCGGCCAGCGTACGGCGGCCGCGAGCGGGAGCCAACGGGCCGCGCGCGCGAAACCGCGCCGCCGGCCGAAGCAGCACCGGCGCGCGCGGTCGCCGTGCCGGATAATCCCCGGGCGCCCGCGCAACGCGCGCGCTCCCCCACATGCAAGCACTGCAAGGCATTCAGGCCGACCTCGTCGGCGGACTCGGCTGGGTCGACATGTCGTCCCTGGTGGTCATCGCGCTCTTCTTCCTGCTGGGGCTCGGCAAGGGGCTCGTCTGGCAGGTGTCGCGCGCGGTCGCGGTGGTCGGCGGCTACGCCGCCGCCGCCCGGTTCGGCCCGTCGGTCGCCGAGCAGGTCGCCGGCGCCGAGTGCACCTACGCGCACGTCTATCTCGCCTACGCCGCGGTGTTCCTCGCTGCCTTCGGGCTCCTGTCGTTCGCCGGGCGTCTCGTGCACGGCCTGCTGCACGGCGCCGGTCTCGGCATCTTCGACCGCCTGGGCGGCGGACTGCTCGGGATCGGCACGGGGGCCGCGGTCGTGCTCGGGCTGCTCGCCGCGGTGACGATGTTCGCGCCGCGCACGACCGCATACGCCGCGGTGCAGGAGTCTCGGACGATGGCGCTCGGACGCGCGGCCCTCGATGTGCTCGGCGACCTCGTTCCGGCACCGGTGCATGCGGCGTTCGCGCCGCCCGACACCGCGCCCGCAACGAAGACGACGGGCCCGCGGCAGGTCGCGACGCCCGCACTCGACGCCGCGCTGGAAGCGGCCGAACGCGGGCGCTGAGCACCTCGCGGAGACCGCGAACCGGACGGGCCAGGTCCGAAACTCGCGCCCTCGGGCGCGCGCTCGCCCTGCGCCGGGCAGGCGCCCGGCGCGGCGAGCTTGCGGGACCGGCGGTCCTGCCGGCCGGTCCCGCGGCGGTCAGCGGCTCAGTTGCCGAGAGTCCACTGCACGCCGTTCGACAGGTAGAGCGGCAGCGCGCCGCCGAGCGACGGGTCGATCATCACCACCTGCGTGTTGAGCGAGCGCCCGATCAGGAACGACTGGTTCGGGATCGGCAGCGAGGCCTGCGTCAAAGGCGTCGCCACCACGACCGGGACCGTCACGTCGAGCGACGCCAGCAGGGTGCAGCCGTTCAGGCCGAGGAAGGTCAGGTCGAGGTTCGGGTTGGACACGCCGACGATCAGCGAGCCGCCGATCGTGCCGCTGCGCACGGGCGAGGCCTCGACCGTGAACGTCGAGCCGATGACCGGGCGCGTGCCGGGCTGCGCCGCCAGGGTGAGCGGGATGCCCGTTCCGGTCACGAACGGCACTGCGGTGCTGAAGTCGATCGAGCCCGGATCGATGACGCCGTTGCCCCGCGAGAAGCCGACGATTCCCGCGTCCCCGCCCAGGCTGGTCGCGTTGTTGAGCGCGGTCTGCCAGGCGAAGATGAAGTCACCGTTCGGGAAGAGCTGGACCTGGAACGTGTTCGCGCTCCCGGACTGGCCGTACGCGGGCACCTGGAACCAGGTGACCATCGCCTTGTTGGGCAACGCGTCGAAGTACACGGCGCCGCCGGCCGCCGGATTGAGGTCGGTCCAGAGCGGCGCGAGCCGCGGCGGCAGGTTGAGGAACTCCATTACCGTCGGGCTGTAGTCCCCGGAACTCGAGCTGCCCGAGATGAGCCAGAGGAAGCCGTTCGCGCACACGTCGATCGCCGTGGTTGCGCCGCCCGGGAAGGGGAACGTGAAGCCGAGCCCGAGGTTGGTCGCCAGCCCGTCGTCCGTGAGCGGCAGCGCGTTGGTGAACCCGTTGTCGAAGCAGCCCGAGGCGCACTGGGTGACCGAGTACGCACCGCTGGGGAGTGCGGTGAACTGCAGTGCGCTGTTGGAGAGATCGAACGCGGACGGCGTGAAGTACTCGTAGAATTCGATCGGCTTCGGGCAGCCGCGGCCGTACTGCGCCGCGCGGGCGCATCCCGGCGTCGTGTCGACCACCCAGCCCCCGCCGGTCGGGATCGCGGTGATGAACGTGTCCGACAGGTCGACCTTGGTGAGCGGGAAGAGTTCGTAGACTGTCAGCTGGGTCGCGACCAACGGCAACGCCGACAGGTCGCTGTTACCCGGATCGGTGGCGCCGTTACCCGGAGACCAGCCGATCAGCGCGACGTGGTTCACGTTGGCGATCGAGCCGTAACGGATCTCGATCGTGCCGTTCGGGAAGAGGGCGACCTGGTAGGTGTTGGCGACGGGCTGCCCGTACTCGGGGACGTTGTCCCAGGTGATGAGCGCGAACGGGCCGACCGCGTTGAAGTTGACCGTGCCGCCCGCGTTCGGATTGTGGTCCTGCCACAGCGGGCAGATCATCGGGTTCGTGCTGCTGAGCAGCGAGCTCACGTCGCCGTTGCAGCACCGCGAGGCGGTCGGCGCCGGCTGCGTGCCGGTGCTGTCGTGCAGGTAGAGGAAGCCGTTCGAGCTGACGCACACGGAGTCGTAGAACGCGCCGCCGAACGGAAAGGTGAAGCCGAGGTACTGCGGCGGCGACACCGCGTCGTCACCGAGCCCGAGGTTGGTGCCGTAGTTCGGGTTGATCCCGCACTGCGCGGAGAGGAATGAGCCGGTCGCTGCGAGCGCGGCCAGGACCGCGGATGAGCGGCCGAGAAGGGTGAGCGGAGAGAGCATTGGTCGATACGCGGACAAGAGAGACCCGACGGCTGATGCCGCGCGGGGAGACGAGCGCCCGTTTCCCCGGGCAGGGCAGGGGGAGCACCACGGGCACCCAAGAGGATAGCGTGCGGTTGTGCACATTCCTCCCGTTCGTCCGATCGGGGACTCGCGGGCTTCGCACCTGCCGTGCAGCGCAGCGTGCCTCACCGCTGGCCGAAGCCCCCGCCCACGTCGCGTGCGGCCCGGTGCGAAGGGCGCTTGCCCGCGCCCGGCGCCGGGGATGGAGCGGCCCGCGCCGCTTCCGGCTCACGCCACCGTGCGCTTGCGGTCGGCGGACGCGTCCCCCACAGTAGCCGGCCCGCAACGGCCGCCGCCAACGCCATGACCTCGCCCGACTCCACCACCGCGCCGTCGTCCTCCCCGGTGCCCGCCTTCCCGAACAGCCGGAAGGTGTTGCACTCCGCCGAACTGCCGGTGCCAGCGCGCCGCATCGAGCTCAGCAACGGCGAGTACCTCGACGTCTATGACACGACCGGCCCGCAGGGCCATGACCCGGCCGCCGGCCTGCCCAAGCTGCGGGCTCCCTGGGTCGCGGCGCGCGAGGCGCGCGGCGACCGCAACTTCTCGCAGATGCACTATGCGCGCCGCGGCGTGATCACCGAGGAGATGCGGTTCGTTGCGATCCGGGAGAACGTCGACCCGGAGTTCGTGCGTCGCGAGGTCGCGTGCGGCCGCGCGATCATCCCGGCCAACAAGCGCCACCTGGAGCTCGAGCCGATGATCATCGGCCGCAACTTCCTGGTGAAGGTCAACGCCAACATCGGCAACTCCGCGGTGTCGTCGTCGGTCGCCGAGGAGGTGGAGAAGATGCGGTGGGCGATCCGCTGGGGCGCGGACACGGTGATGGACCTGTCGACCGGCAAGGACATCGCCCTGACCCGCGAGCGGATCATCCGCAACGCGCCCGTGCCGGTCGGCACGGTACCGATCTACGAGGCGCTGGAGCGGGTCGGCGGCGACGTCGGCAAGCTCGACATCGAGCTGTTCCTCGACGTGCTCCGCGAGCAGGCCGAGCAGGGTGTCGACTACTTCACCATCCACGCCGGCGTGCGCCTGCACCACGTGCCGCTCACCGCGAACCGGGTGACCGGGATCGTGTCGCGCGGGGGCTCGATCATGGCCAAGTGGTGCCTCACCCACCACAAAGAGAACTTCCTGTACGAGCACTTCGACCGCATCTGCGAGGTGATGCGCGAGTACGACGTGTCGTTCTCGCTCGGCGACGGCCTGCGGCCGGGGTCGATCGCGGACGCCAACGACGCCGCGCAGTTCGCCGAACTGGAGACGCTCGGTGAGCTGACCACGGTCGCGTGGCAACACGACGTGCAGGTCATGATCGAGGGCCCCGGCCACGTGCCGATGCACAAGATCAAGGAGAACGTCGACCGCCAGATGGCGGTCTGCCACGAAGCGCCGTTCTACACGCTGGGACCGCTGACCACCGACTTCGCGCCGGGTTACGACCACATCACCTCCGCGATCGGCGCGGCGATGATCGGCATGTACGGCACGGCGATGCTGTGCTACGTCACGCCCAAGGAGCACCTCGGCCTGCCCGACCGCGACGACGTCAAGGCCGGGGTGATCGCCTACAAGATCGCGGCGCACGCCGCCGACCTGGCCAAGGGCCATCCCGGCGCGCAGGCGCGCGACGACGCGCTGAGCCGGGCACGCTTCGAGTTCCGCTGGAACGACCAGTTCGCCCTCGCGCTCGACCCGGAGACCGCGCGCGCCTACCACGACGCGACCCTGCCGCAGGAGGCGGCCAAGACCGCGCACTTCTGCTCGATGTGCGGCCCGCGCTTCTGCTCGATGAAGATCACCGAGGAGGTCCGCCAGTTCGCGGCCGCGCGCAACGTCGGCGCGCGCGAGGCGCTCGACGTGGGCCTCGAGGAGAAGGCGCGCGAGTTCCGCGACCAGGGCGCCGAGCTGTACCGCTGAACGTGGCGCGCGGGCCCGACCCGCGGGCAGCACGCGCGCGCGGCTCTGCCGGGGGGCCCGGCTCGGAGTCCGCCACGGCGCCCGCCCGGGCGGCGCGCCGGCTCCGCGCGCGCGCCTTGCTCGCCCTCGTCCTGCTCGCGGCGTTCGCCGCGTACGCGCCGAGCCTGGCCAACGGCTACGCGTTCGACGACCGGTTCATCGCGCTGCCGGTGCGTGACGACGGCAGCGTGAACACGCTGGTCGCCGAGCTGCATCCGCCGGCCGCGTACTTCAAGGTCAACTACTGGCACGGCGTCTACCCGGCGGACGTGCTCTACCGCCCGGTCACCACCTGGAGCATCGCGCTCCTGCACGCGGCGTTCGGGCGCGGCGCGGCCGACGAGTACGGCCAGGCCTTCCCGCAACACCTGGCGAATGTGCTGCTGCACGTGCTCGCGACGTGGCTCACCTACCGCGTCGCGCGCGCCGCCCGGCTCGGGCGCGGCGCGAGCCGGGCCGTGGCGCTCGCGTTCGCCGTCCACGCCGTGCACAGCGAGGTGGTCGCCGGCATCGTCGGGCGCTCGGAGCTGCTCGCCTTCGTGTCCGGCGCCGGCGCGGTCCTGCTCGCCCTCCGTCCGCGCGCCGCGTGGCCGCGCCTCGGGGGCGCCGCCGGGCTCGCGTTCCTCGCCTTCGCGAGCAAGGAGAGCGCGGTCGCCTGGCCCGCGGTCGCGGTCCTGCTCGCCGTGCTGCGCGCACCCGGAACGCTGCGGGCCGCGCTGCGCCGCGCTGCCCTCGTGTTCGGGCCGCCGCTCGCCGCGTTCCTCGCCCTGCGCGCCGCGATGATCGCCGGTCTGCCCGAAGGCGACGCCGCTGCCGGCGGCGTCGAGCTGGGGCGCCGCCTGGTTGGCGCCGAGGGCTGGGCGCGCGGGCTGCTCATGTGCCTGTTCCCCTGGCGCCTCGCCGTGGATTACGGGCCCGCGACCTTCACCTTGATCGAGTCGCCGCTCAACCCGCGCTTCCTCGGCGCGGTCGCGCTGCTGGCTGCATGCGCGGCGCTCGGCTGGAAGGCGCGCCGGCGCGCGCCCGCCGTCGCCGCCGGCTGCGGCATCTTCCTGCTCACCAGCTTCCCGATCTCGAACGTCCCGTTCCTGATCGGCGTCCGCTTCGCCGAGCGGCTGTACTACACCCCGAGCCTCGGCGCCTGCCTGCTCGCCGGCGCCCTCGCGCAGCGCCTCGCCGCTTCGGGCGCGCGCCCGCTGCGCCGGGCAGCCGCCGGCGCGTTCGTCGTCTGGCTCGCGTGGTCCGCGGTCCTCGTGCTGCGCCGCAACCCGATCTGGCGTGACGACGCGACGTTGTTCGCCCACGAGTACGTGAACCAGCCGGACTCGGCGCGCATCGCGATGAACTGGGCCGGAGTCCTGCAGCGCCAGGGGCGCGACGCCGAGGTCGTCGAGGTTCTGCGCCGCGTCGTGCGCCTCGACCCCGAACTGGCGAGCGCCTGGAACGAGCTGGGCGTGCGCGCGCAGCGGGCCGGCGACGTCGCCGGCGCGATCGAGTGCCTCACCGCCGCGCTGCGCGCCCGCAAGCTCGACTCCGACGTGCACTCGATCGCGTTGCAGAACCTGGTGCGCGTGCACCTCGGCGCGGGAGACTCCGCCGCCGCGCTCGCCGCGGTGGAGCAGCATGCCGGCGCCTTGCCCGGCGCCGTCGCGCGCGCCTTCCCCGCACTGCAGGACCTGCTCGTGCCGAAGGTCGGCGCCACGCCGCTGGTCGCGCTGTCGCGTCGGATCGACGCGGCCGCGCCCGGCGCGCGCCGCGACTGGACCCGGTTGCGCGCGATCGCCTGCTACACCGCGCGCGACCACGCGGCCGCGGTCGACTTCCTGCGTGCCTGGCGGGCGGAAGCGCCCGCGCTCGCCGACCGCCAGCAGGCGACCCTCCTGCTCGGCAGCGCGCTCGCGTCCCTGGGCCGGCTCGCCGACGCACGCGCGGCGCTGGGCGAGCTGCAGGCAATGACCCCCCTGCCCGAGGCGACCGCGGCCGAGGCGCAGCGCCTGCTGCGCGCCATCGAGAACGACCCGCGCGGACGATGAGCCGCCCGCGGCGGTCGCTCGGCGGTGCCGGCGGTGACGCACGATCTCGCCTTCGACGAGGAAGATCACGTCCTCGGCGATGTTCGCGCGCTGGTCGGCGATCCGCTCCAGGTTGCGCGACGCCGAGAGCACGTGGACCGCGGGCTCGATCCGGTCCGGGTCGCGCCGCGCCACCTCCTGCATCGCCTGGAACATCCGGCGGTGGATCCGATCGACCACGGCGTCGGCGGCGAGCACCTCGCGGGCGCGGGCGACGTCCGCGCCGACCAGCGCGTCGAGCGCCTCGCGCACCATCGCGCGCACGGTGTCGATCATCGCGCCGAAGTCCTCGGGCACCGGGACCGGATCGTGCCGCTGCAGGTCGGCGGCGCGCTCGGCGATGTTGCCGGCCAGATCCCCCATCCGCTCCAGGTCGTTGTTCACTTTCGGCGCGGCGACCAGGTAGCGCAGGTCCTTCGCCACCGGCTGGTGCAGGGCGAGGATCTTCAGGCACTCCTCTTCGACCGCGACCTCGTGCGCGTCGATCGCGTCGTCGCCGCGCAGCACCTCGTCGGCCAGGTCGGCCCGGCGTTCGAGGAGGGCCCGCGTCGCCTTGGCGATGGCGCCCTCGACCATCGCCCCGACCAGCAGGAGCCGGTTCGCGAGGTGTTCGAGATCGCGGAGGAGGTGCCTGGTCATCCCGGTCGCACGCGGATCACGAGACCTTGCGCTCCTCGCCCACTGGCGACGCGAGCGGAATGCGGACGCGGAACGCGCTGCCGTGTCCCGGCCGGCTCTCCACGCTGACCGTGCCGCCGTGCGCGAGCGCCACGTGCTTGACGATCGACAGTCCGAGCCCGGTGCCACCCAGCTCGCGCGAGCGCGCCTTGTCGACGCGGTAGAAGCGCTCGAAGATCCGGTCGAGGTGCTCGGCGGCGATGCCGATCCCGGTGTCGCGCACCACGACCTCGGCATCGCCGTCGCGTGCGTGCACGCCGACGGTCACCTGGCCGCCTTCGGGCGTGTAGCGGATCGCGTTCGACAGCAGGTTGTCGACCGCCTGGCGCAGCGCCTCGGGTTCGCCGTCGACCGTCACCGGGGCATCGGGCAGCTCGACGTGCAGGCGCAGGCGCTTCCGGCCGGCCGCCGCGGCGAGCTGCTGGCACGACTCGCGCACCGGCTCGCGCAGGTCGAGCGCGTGCCGCTCGACCGCCGGCTGCGCCGCCTCGATGCGCGCCAGCACGAGCAGGTCGCTGACCAGCGAGCCGAGGCGGTGCGCCTGGCGTTGCACCTTCTGCAGGAAGCGCGTGCGCACGTCGTCGGGCATCGCGGGATCGTCGACCATCGTGTCGACCATGCCCTGGATCGCGGTCAGCGGCGTCTTCAGTTCGTGGCTCACGTTGGCGACGAAGTCGCGGCGCATCGCCTCCAGCCGGCGCAGCTCGGTCACGTCGTGCAGGACGACGACCGCGCCGTGCACGGCGCCGCCCTGATCGCGGAGCGGTGCCGCCTCCAGCTCCAGGACCCGCGCGCTGCCGGGTTCGTGGATCGCGACCTCGCGGCTCGCCTTCTCGCCGCTCGCGAGCACCGCGGCCACCGCCTGGGCGACCTCCGGGATCCGGGTCACCTCCAGGAGCGGCCGCCCGACGATCGCGCCGTCGTCGACCCCGAGCATCTCCGCCGCGGCGGCGTTCAGGTGCAGGACGTGCTCGCCGGCGTCGACCCCGACCACTCCTTCCACCATGCTGCCGATGATCGCCGAGAGCTTGGCGCGCTCGCGCCGCATCTCCTCCACCCGCTCCTGCAGCCGGTCGGCCATCGTGTTGAGCGCGGTACCCAGCTCGGCGAACTCGTCGGCGGTCCACACCGCGGCGCGCACGCGGTCCTCACCCTGTGCCATCGCCTGCGCCACGCGCTGGAGGTGCGCGACCGGGCGCACGACGCCGCGCGCCAGCACCCACGCGAGCAGACCGGCGGCGCCGACCGCGAGCACGGCGGCGCCGAAGAGCTGCCAGCGGCTCGCCGCCACCGCACGCTCCCACTCCGTGCCGTTGCGCGCCGCGCGCACGAACCCGGTGATCCGCCCGTCCGGGGCGCGGACCGGACGCGCGAGGTAGATCCACTCGTCGCCCACCGACGCGCTGCGCCGGCGCGCGATGCCGTGGTCGCGTTCCGCCGCGGCCGCGACCTCGGGGCGGTCGAGGTGGTTGTCCATCGCCGCCGGACTGCCCTCCGAGTCGGCGAGGACGTTGCCGGCGGCGTCGATCACCGTGTAGCGCGTGCCGTTGGCGGCGCCGAGCGCGACGAGCCGCTCCTGCAGGAAGCCGGCGTGCTCGCGCTCGATCCCGTCGGGCACGAGCGCGGCGAGCAGCTCGGCGTGCGCGCGCAGCTCGCGTTCGAGGAGGTCGCGCGCGCCGCGGCGCAGCGCGCGGTCGTCGAGCAGGGAGACGACCGTCGCGGTCAGCAGCGCGATGCCGAGCATGCCGGCGAGCAGGCGGGTCGACAGGCGGCGCACGCGCATGGTGGTCAGCGCGTCGCGCGCGCGGCACGCGGGCGGGGCGGGCGGTCAACCGACACGGATCGTGTCCTTGAACCGGTAACCGACGCCGCGCACGGTCTCGATCAGGTCGCGCAGGTCGCCGAGCTTCTGTCGCACCGCGCGCACGTGCACGTCGACGTTGCGGTCGGTCACGACCGCGTCCTCGCCGATCACGCGGCTCAGTAGGTGGCCGCGGGTGAACACCCTGCCGGGGTGGCTCGCGAGCAGGTGGAGGAGGCGCAGCTCGGTCGGAGTGAACGCCACGACCGCGTCGCGCACGCGGACCTCGTGCCGCGCGGTGTCGATCACCAGGTCGCCGCGCACGACGCGCGCCGGCGCCGTGCCGTCGCCGCGCAGCGGGCCGCGGCGCAGCACCGCCTGCACGCGCGCGACCAGCTCGCGCGGCCGGAAAGGCTTCGTCACGTAGTCGTCCGCCCCGACGCCGAGGCCGAGCACCACGTCGGTCTCCTCCGCCTTGGCGGTCAACATCAGGATCGGGATCGCCCGGGTCAACGGGTCGCGCTTCAGCTCGCGGCACACCTCGATCCCGTCCATCCCCGGCAGCATGAGGTCGAGGATGACGAGGTCCGGGTCTTCCTTGCGCGCGAGATGCAGGCCTTGCTCGCCGTCGAGCGAGCCGACGACCCGGTAGCCCTCGCGCCGCAGGTTGTAGTCGATCAGCTCCAGGATGTCGGCTTCGTCCTCGATGACGAGGATCTTCTCGCGCCGGCGGTTGCCGGCGCCGCGGGAGTCGGCCACGGTCTGCACGCCGGCTTCATAGCACCGTCGATGAAGATCGTGTGAACGACGGGTGAAGCCGCAGGCAGATTCGCAGACGTACCGGGGCGCGAACCGTCCGCCGCACGCGGCTCGCACCGTGTGTCGCTCCGAACGCAGGCTGCGGCCGGAGCGCCAGGGCCCGCGGCTTCATCGCTTCTTCATCCGACGCGCGATCGACTCTTCACCGGCGTCCCTAGCCTCCCGCCCGACGAACGAGTGCGGCCGCGCCGCCTGCCCGACGGTGGGCCGACGGCGCGGTCGGCCAAACGACGAGGCGAGACATGGACGGAGCAATGCGAACGAGCGGCGGCGCGCTGCTGCTGGCGTGGGTCCTGGCCGGCGGCGCTCCGGCACAGAAGCCGATGGTGCGGGTCGACGGATCGAGCACCGTGTTCCCGGTGGCCGAGGCGGTCGCCGAGGAGTTCCAGCGCAGCAAGCGACACGAAGTGCACATCACCGTCGGCATCGCCGGGACCGGCGGCGGGTTCAAGAAGTTCGCGCGCGGCGAGGTCGACGTGGCCAATGCCTCGCGCCCGATCAGCGCCGAGGAGATGCGCGCCTGCAAGGCGGCCGGGATCGACTACATCGAGCTGCCGATCTGCTTCGACGCGCTGACCGTCGCGGTCCACCCGCAGAACGACTGGGCGCGGGAGATGACCGTCGAGGAGCTGAAGAAGATCTGGGAGCCCGCGGCGCAGGGCAAGGTCACGCACTGGAGCCACGTGCGCACCGGCTGGCCCGAGGAGCGCATCGTCCTGTTCGGCGCGGGCACCGATTCGGGGCCGTTCGACTACTTCACCGAGGCGGTCGTCGGCAAGGCCAGGTCGTGCCGCGGCGACTTCACGGCCAGCGAGGACGACAACGTGCTCGTGC
>DATGPD010000047.1:0-6099 GCA_035305285.1 Planctomycetota bacterium | reverse complement strand
GAACGCGCGGCGACGCGTTCCTCCGTCCGCGTGGAATCCACGACGAGGTCCGGCCGGCAGGCGAACGCGCAAGCGACCGATCGCCGAGACTCGGCAAACGCCTTCTCGCACTCGCCGCCGCACCGTAGCGTGCGCGCGCCCATGCCTCCCTGGCTCCCCCAACTCCTGGCCGGCTTGCTCGCGGCGCCGCTCGGCTTCGCGCTCGGCACCGCGGTCGCCTACGCGTGGCTGTCGTGGCGCGGCGTCAGCGAGGACCAGGGGCGGCGCGGCCTGCTCGCGGGGACCCTCGGCGGGCCGATCGGCGTCGTCGCAGCGTTCCTCGCCGGCCACCAGGTGGCGGGCTGGCTGCTCGGCGGTGGCGGCGGGTCGTGGCGTGCCGTGTTCGGCGGTCTGCTGGTCGGGCTGCCGGCGGCGGCGCTCTTCGGCACGGTCGCGCTGGTCGCCGGCGTGCACCTGGCCGAGCGGCGCGGGGTGACGAACTACGCCGGCGAGCGCGCGGCGTGGGCGCTCTCCTGGGTGGCACTGCCGACCGCGGTGGTCACGGCGATCGCCGGCTTCCTCGTCGGCGCCCGGTTGCTCGGCGGAGAGGCGTGACCGCGGCGCGAAACGCGGTCGCGGCGCCGCGGAGCGGCGCAACGAATCGGCTCGCGCGTCACGAGCACCGACCGCGAACGCCCGCCACCGACCGACGTTCGCGCGAAGGACTCGGTTGCGCGCCGTCGGTGCGCGCGGCTCGGCGACGCCACCCCTACTGCCCGATGGTCGCGACGTGCCGGTCGGAGAACGACAGCGAGGCAACCAGCGGGCACGGCGACTCGGCGGTCCCCAGCACCCACGCCTGCAGCTCCAGCGCGGCGCCGACCAGGGATGGCTCGCAGCCGATACCGAGGTGGGCCTCGGCACGGTCGCCGCCGAGCTGGGCCGGGAGCATGACGACCGGGACGGCGACCTGGCAGGACCCGCACGGCAGCGGCGCGGCGGTCGGGATTCCCACGGCCACCGAGACGGCGAGCGCACCGGCGACGCCGTCCACACGGAACGCGAGCCCGGGGTTGGCGATCGCGATCGGGCCGTTCGCCGACATCGAGGTGCGCCGGCCGCAGCCACCGCCGGTGTTCACGAACGGACCGCCGGCGCCGATCGCCTCGAACCGCTGGGCGCGCACCTCGCTGTCGAACGGCGGGGTGAACTCGGCCGAGCTGAACACGATCAGTGCCTGGTCGCCCGCGGTGGGGCTGGTCGTGTACTGGGCTGCGACGGCGGGCTCGAAGTCGTAGTGGCCCGGGCGCGCGATTCCGAACGGCAGGTCGCACGCGCGGCAAGTCCCCGGCTCCAGCGCGAGCCCGTGGATGTCGTTGGCCATGGGCGTGCCGCCGTCGTCCGACCACGTGACCAGGGTCTTGGGTCCGAGGAACGCGACGTCGACGTCGGACTTCCCAGTGGTGCTGCCGGTGACCCGGACCGGGGTGCCCTGCGCGACGAGGTCGGAGCCGGTCCAGCCGAGCATCCGGCAGAACAGGCCCGCGCTGCGCAACTCGGCGAGCAGGAAGTCGACGCCGTCGCCGTCGAGGGCGTAGCCCGTCAGCCCGGCGGCGGGTGGTCCGAGGTGCAGCTCCGTGCCGAGCAGGTGGCCGTCGATGCCGATGGCTCGCGCGCGCACGCTCGCCGCCGGCTGCGCCTGTGTCGTGTTGATCCAGGTCACGACCCACCGACCCGCCGTGCCGCAACCCTTGCTCAGCTTCACGTCCACGTTGCCCGTGGCTGCGTTGGTGACGACCGTGACCGCTCCGGGCAGCGTCGGCGCTCCCGTGCCGGCCGGCACGGTGATCCGCTGCGCGTGCACGTCGACCCGGTCGCCGTAGACCATCAGGACGTTCGTGTCCGCCGACGTCGCGTTGCTGCCGAGCAGCGGCCCCGGGTGCTCCGGCTCGGTCGTGACCAGCGACAGGACCGGCGACAGGCTGCCGTCCGGGTTCACGCACCGGCAAGCGATCGTCCACGGCCCGAAGAACCCCGGTGCCTCGAGCCAGGCGACGAGGAAGCGGCCGCTCGCGCGCACGCTCGCGACCACCGGCTCGATCGCGAGCGCACCGGGCGTGTAGCGCACGAGTACCGTGCCGCCGACGGGGTTGCCCTCGACGTCGAGGAGCTGACCCACGATCTGCGAATTGGCGAGGTTCATGTCGTGTTGCCAGACCGCGAGGTAGCGGCGGCTGGTCGCCTCGTACGCGGCGGCCGGACGCACCTCGTCGCCGACCGGGTTGGGTGCGAAGTCGGGACCGATGAGCGGGTCGAGCACGATCGGCCAGACGGCCGCGTCCACGAACGCCGCCGGCAGGCTGAGCTCCAGCATGGCCTCGTTCAGCCGTACGTTGCCGCGGCACGATCGGCCCGCGGCGTCGAGCCCGGTGACGGCGCCGATGCGGACGCCGGTCGCCCTCGGAGGATGCGTGCCGCGCGCGGCGGGCGCCTGCAGACGGAGGCCGAGTTCGGCGTCGTCTCCCGTCGCGGCGCCGGGAACCAGCGCCGTGGTGAGCGCGAGCCGTACCACGAGATCACCGTCCCCGGGCATCGGCTGCGCGAACGTGTAGGTCAGCTCGATCCCGTCGGGACGCACGCGCCACCGTTCGATCGCGCCGCCGCCGCGCGCGTAGCGCACGCCCGGGGACGCGTCGCCGGCGGCGCGTTCCGCGGCGGGTGCGACGTCGTCCGCCTGGACGCGTTCGTCGCCGCGCCCGAACGACTCCGTGCGCCGGCGCAGGTCGAGCTCACGACCTGCGCGACGCCGCGGCGCGGCCGTGAACGTCACGCCGTCTGCCGCGAAGGACGCCACGTAGCGCGGGCCCTCCGCGACCAGCACGCGGTCGCCGATCGCCCGCACGGCAGGGCAGGCAGGCGTCGGATCGACGCGGGCATCGGCCTGGCAAGGGATCGGCGTCGCGCAGAGGACCAACGTGGCGAGGCAAGGGGAGCGAAAGGTGCGCAAGGCGAAGTCTCCGATCAGGGTCTCCGATCAGGTCCCGATGCCGACGATCGGCGCGAACGAGAGCCCGAACACCGGACAGCCCGGCGCGTTGGAAGGCACGAAGCCGAACTGGTAGGTGAGGTACGCGCTGCCGAGCGCCGCCGGGATCGGCACGCCGAGCGACGCGTTGCCGTGCGCGTCGGTCATCCCGACCGGGAGCACCAGCGAGCGGAACGGGTCGAGCAGCGCTTCGCAGGACCCGCAGGCGAGGAGGCGCACACCGATGAGCGCGTGGCGCGGCTGCAGGATCACGAACGCCGGCCGCGCCGGTTCGGCGTGTTCCAGCCGGAGGCGGAACCCCAGGTTGCCGGGACGCACGCAGGTGGCGTGCACGCGGGCATTCGACCCGCACGGCGAGTTGACGAACGTCACGCTCGACCCGGTCTCCTGCCGGAAGCGGCGCGCGCGGACCGTGCCGATCCCGGTTCCCGGATCGATGCTCTCCCACACCAGCAGGCCGGCGTTGCGGTCGCCGGAGCCGGCGACGTTGCGCACATCGCGCGTCGTGGTGCTCTCCAGGACGAAGAAGCCCTCGCACGAGCCGAACGAGAACTGATCGAGCGACCGCAGGTAGCCGCCGTGCACCGCGAGGCTCGCGTTGAACTGGAGGTCGGCGACCAGCACCGAGCGGTTGAGCCAAACGACTGCCGGACCGGATTCGCTGCCGCTGCCGGTGTCGACCGCCACTTCCGCGCCGAAGTACGCGGCGTCGGTCCGCGGGTCGAAGTTCACCCACAGGCAGTAGACGTCGGGCAGCGTGCGCGAGTCCACCCGGCGCTCGTAGGCGACGGTCCAGTGCGTGCCGTCGCCGCCGACGTCGACCGCGGTGCGCCGGATCGTGGAACCGGGAACCAGGGTGGGGCGGTCGCGGACGGCGAGCGTACGGTCGACCACGGCGCCGGACACGGCAAACGCCGTCCGGGTCGTCGTCTCCCACGCCACCAGGTAGCGGCCGGGCTCGCCGCCATCCTGGGCGATCGACGGAGCTGCGTGGAGGTCGGACCCCGACAGGATGCTGCGCCCCGACGCGCTCAGCGCCCCGCTCGTCGCCACCGTGAGCCGGCACGCTTCGATCCGGTGCTGGCTCGCGTTCTCCCACACGGCGATCGCCTGGTCGCCGAGGTCGAAAGCGTCTCCGCCGACGTCGGGGAGCTGGAAGGCATCGGCGCCGGCGACCACCTGGATCGCGGCCGAGACGCTGCCGGTCGCGGCGTCGATCGAGCACGCCGCCACGTAGGCTGGGTTGGCACCCGAGGCCTCGCGCCACACGACGACGTAGCGCCCGCGCAGCGCGACGGACGCGGCGCGCGGCTGGTCGCTGCGCAGCGCGGCGCTGGTACGGACGCCGATCAGACCGCCCTCGAGCGTGCCGTCGTCGGCCACGCGCTGCGCGCGGATGTCGACGTCGCCGCTCGAGAAGGTCCGCGTCCAGACGACGAGGTACTCGGTCCCGGCGCTCGGGCCGTCGTAGGCAGCCACGTCCGGCTCCGAGTCGTCGCCGCCGCTCGCGACGCCGAGCGTGGTGCCGATCAGCGGGTCGAGGACGAGCGGCAAGACGGCCCGGTCCACGAACGCCGCGGGCAGGCGCAGCTCGACCGCACCGTCGACCCAGGCGACCGTGCCGGGCGTGCGCGCGCCGCGCGCGTCGAGACCCGTCACCGCGCCGATCCGAACGCCGCCGAGGCCCGGGAACGAGAAGTCCAGGGCATCGCCCGCGCGACCTTCCGCCAGCGACAGCTCGGTTGCGATCGTGCCGCGCACCACGAGGTCGCCACCACCCGGCGGCAGGCTCGCGAACGTGAAGCTCTGCTCCATCCCCTCCGGCCGCAGCTCGTAGGTCTCGGTCACCGGACCGCGCCGGTAGCGCACGGTGTGGTCGTCGCGCTCGATCTCGGCAGCAGCGATCGGCGTCGCCCGGAGCGGTTCCCCCGCGCGCTGGCGGCCGATGCAGTCCACGGCGAAGCGCAGCGGCAGGTTGCGCGGCGCCTTCGGCCCCAGAGCGGGCGTGAACGCGAAGCCGTCGGACAGGAAGCGCACCTTGTAGTCGGGTCCGAGACCCCACAGCTCGCCGTCCTGCGCGCTGACCCCGCACGCGCGGCCGAGATCCGCCGGTGGTGCAAGCTGCTCCTGCCGGCCTGAGGCCTGGGCGGCCAGGGCTGCCACGAGGCACGGAACAGCGGCAGCCGTTAGGACCGGGTTCGCGGGTCCCGGTCGTCGGCGCCGGGGAGGGAATCGGGTGCGCATGAGAAGACGCCTCGCAGGCGGAGCGGAAGGTGCGCGATGACGCCGCACGCGGCGGCACGCGCGTGTGGGCTGTCGAGGTCCGCCGGCCGCCCGAGCCAACAGGCGATCTCCGCGAGAGCCGCACTTTTCCGCGCACGCCGCGTCGGCCGGCGGTGCTCGCGCCTGCGCGATCCGATGCGCTGGCACGGCGCACGGGGTCAGGGCCGAGCGCAAACGCATGCCGCGCTTGCACCAGGCGCGCTCGCTACAACGAGTACGGCATCCGGCGCACGACGAGGGTGAGCAGCGTGCCGGCCGCCGCCAGGGCGGCCATCGCGAGGTACGCGTGCCCGCCCGCGTCGCGGTAGACGAACGCGGCGAGCATGGTGGCGAGTGCGGTGCACACGCCGGAGCTGATCGCGCCGAGCAGCCCCTGCCCGGTCGCACGCTGGTGGTCGGGCACGCGCTTGTGCACGTACTGCACCGCGCCGAGGAACGTGCACGCGAACGACACCGCGTGCAGCCAGTTCAACGCCGCGAGCAGCCCGACGTCGTGCGTCGCACCGAGGCCGAGCCAGCGCAGCACCGCACTGCAGCCTCCGACCAGGATCAGCGTGGTCGGGCGCAGGTGCGCGAGGCGGCGGCGCGCGAACCAGAAGAACGCGACCTCGGCGATGATCCCTTCCGCCCAGAGCAGACCCGCGGTCAGCTCGTCGATGCCGTGGCGGTGCCAGTCGTTGGTCGACAGGCTGTAGTACGCGCCGTGGCTGCCGAGGATCAGCCCGGCGGCGGCGAGGAACAGCACGAAGCGCAGGTTGCCGAGCAGTTCGCGCACCGGCCCGCCGCGGTGC
>DATGPD010000046.1:0-6156 GCA_035305285.1 Planctomycetota bacterium | reverse complement strand
ACCCGCCGGGCGACGAACGGCCGCAGCTCGTCGACGAGCGCGCGCCACGCACCGCGCGAGCCGGCGCCGGTCACGCCGAGCCCTCCGCGCAGCACGCTGGCGCGCAGCACTCGCCGGCGCCGGGCTTCGTCGCCCGGATCGTCGCCGACGCGACGTAGTCCTCGGCGCCCGAGCCGGGCAGCCAGTTCGCGATGAACGCCCGGCTCTCCGGCTGCACGTCGATCGCGATCGCGGTGAAGCCCGCCTGCTGCAGCAGCGCGCGCAGCGTGTCCACCTCCGTCGCGCCCGCGATGCACCCGGTGAGCGCGGCGACGTCGCGCGCGAGCGCGGCGGGCAGGGGCCGGAGTGCGACGACGTCCGAGATCGCGAGCCGGCCGCCCGGCTTCAGCACGCGGAACGCCTCCGCGAACACCGCGCCCTTGTCGGGACTCAGGTTGATCACGCAGTTCGACAGGATGACGTCGACGGTACCGTCCGCGACCGGCAGGTGCTCGATCTCGCCGAGCCGGAACTCGACGTTGCCGGCGCCGACCTTGCGCGCGTTCGCGCGCGCCTTCGCCACCATCTCGGGCGTCATGTCGACGCCGATGACGCGCCCGGTCGGCCCGACCTGCCGGGCGGCGAGGAAGCAGTCGATGCCGCCGCCGGCGCCGAGGTCGAGCACGGTCTCGCCCGGCCGCAGGGCCGCGATCGCCTGCGGGTTGCCGCAACCGAGGCCGAGGTCGGCGCCTTCGGGCAGCGCGGCGAGGTCCTCCGGGCGATAGCCGAGGGCCGCGCTGTCTCCCCCGCCGCCGCAGCACCCGGGCGCGCAGCCTTCTGCGGCGTCGGTCCGGGCGATGGCGCCGTACTGCGCGCGCACCGCGGCGCGGACGTCGTCGGAGGTGGGGGAGGGCCGGGGTTCGTCGGTCTTCATGGTCGTTCGTCCCTGAAGACGCCCGACCCCGGAAAAGGATGCACGGCGGCTCCTTCCGCGACGCGCGGTCGCGCAGCGCGGATGCGTTGGGGCGAGCCCGCACCCCCTCACCCGCCCACACCCTCCCGCACTTCCCCGACCCCGACCCCGTTCGCCCCCAGAAACCGCGCCAGCACCACCTGCAACATCGCGGTCCGATCCGGCAGCAGCGCCACGGCGCCCAGCACCCAGCTCGACCCGTCGCCACGCACGCCCTCCAGCCACCCGGGCAGGCTCTCCAGCGGCGGCTGGCCGGCGTCGCGGTGCAAGAAGAACACCTGCCGCACGGGCTGGGCGCCGGTGTCGGGCATGAAGACCCGCGTCCGGTAGTCCGTGTACGACCCGAGGTCTTCGCGGGTGAAGCGCGCCTTGCTCTTGGCGTCGAGCACGAGCACGGTGCGCGTGCCGCCGCGAGCGATCTCGACCCAGACATCGGGCCGCAGCGGGGCTGACGACAGGGCGGCGCGGAACTCGGGCAACGCGGCGTCGCCGAGTGGACGGCGCCAGCCGTCGGGGGCGATGTCGGGCTCGTAGACGACGCGCACCTCGGCGTCGCCGGCGGCGAAGTGGAACGTCTGGCCCGGGCGCAGGTCGGGGCGGTAGACGTCGTCGACCAGCGCGAACGACGCGTCGAACAGCGGCGCGCCGAGCCACTCGCGCAGCACGAGCACGACCTGCAGGAAGCACCAGTACTCGTACAGCCGCGCCAGCGACTTGAACCGCACGTGCAGCTCGTCGCCGGCGACCAGCACGCCCGGCGCGGCGCGGGTCTCGCGCAGCACGCGCCACGCTTCGCGGTAGCCCGAACGGTTCAGGAAGATCGGCGTCGGCGCGGGCGCGGTGCGCGGCGCTTGCGCCTCGGCCAGGAACCTGTGCTGGACGACGAGCGAGCGCAGCTTGCCTTCGAGATCCACCGAGCGGTCACGCAGCCCCTCGTAGCGCCGCATGCGCGGCATCGCCTCGCTCTCGAACACGCCGCCTTCGCCCCAGCGCTGGCGTTCGCCGCCGAACGAGGCGGCCGCGGCGCTGAAGTGTCTGGCGAGCGCGCGCGCGCGGCGCGCGAGGTTGAGGCACGTCGCGCGGATGTGCCGGTGCTCGCCGATGTCGTCGGTGATCCGCGTGCGCAGGACGACCATCCGGCCACCGACCTGCACGCGCCCGTCCTGCACGGTCGTCTCGCCGCTCGCGGCGAGCCGGCCGAGCGCGCTCAGCGGCACGCGGTCGCCGGGGCGGTAGCGGCGCAGCACCGGTTCGCGCGCCAGGGCCTGGCTCGGCTGCGATCCGATGCGCTGCATCGCGACCGAGAGACGCCGGTACAGCGCCGCGATGCGCTCGACTTCCTGCTCGGGGCGCAGGAGCTGGGCCTCGTCGCCGCCCGTGCCCATCCGGTGCACGGTGCGCCCGACCACGTCGCGCGCGAGCCCGACGTGGATCTCTTCGAGGTCGCCGATCAGGCGCGCGTGCAGTGCAGCGACCTCGGGGTCGGGCACGAGCGCGATCCGGCCGAGCAGCGACGCCGCGCTCTCGCCGCCCGGGTCGTCGGGGTCGATCTCGATCCACTCCAGCTCGACCTCGCCGACTTCCTCGCGCAGTGTCGTGACCACCGCCCGGCCCGAAGTCTGTCCGGGCGTGAGGACGAGCGCGGTCTCGCCGCCGAGCGCGACCTTCGCGTGCGCGCCGGCAGCGCTGCTCGCACGCTGCACGACGACCTCCAGCGGGCGGCGCGCGTCGATCCGCGGCGTCGGCGGGTGGTCGCGTCCCGACAGCAGGAAGCGTGCGAGCAGCTTGCCGCCCTGCGCGATCGCGATGTGCCCCGGCTCGGCGAGCAAGGCGTCCCGCTTCCGCGGGCCGGACTTGCGTGGATCGTCCACCGCGTCACAGGAGCTGGAAGAAGCTCGCTTCGCCGTCGGCATCACACAGGGCGCGCAGCAGGCGCGCGCTGCGCGGATAGCGCGGTTCGGGAAGGAGCCCGAGCAGCGCCTCCAGCACGTTGCGTGCCCCCGGCTCGTGCGTGCGGATGCGCGGCAACACGCCCTGCGCGAACGCGAGGTCGAGCGCGCGCTCGGCGGGCAGGAGGCCTTCCGCCGAGGCGACGTGCGCGAGTACGCGGTTGCGCAGGCGGTAGCCGAGGCCGGAGCGGATCTTGCGCAACTCCGTGTCGGCGGCGAGGACGAGCGCGCGCGCCGCCGCCGGCGCCCGCTCGGGCCCGTGCACCCAGCTCTTGAACGCCGAGAGCGGCACCGGCTCGATGGCCAGCTCGTGCGCGCGCGCCGGCGTCGGCGGCTCGCGTTCCAGGTCGGGCGCTTCCAGGATCAGGAGCGCGGCCCGGTCGAGCACCTTCGGGCTGAAGAAGTGCGTCGTCTCGTCGATGTTCACGGTGCCGACGAAGCGCACGTTCTCGCCGATGCGCAACGTGCGGTGGCGCGCGTACGGATCCGACGGTGACGCCACCCCGCGCGCCATCAGCTCGATCGCGCGCCGCTCGGCCGGCTTCTCCAGCACGCTGAGGAACTGCGCGAAGTAGTGCTCGACGCGCGCGAGGTTCATCTCGTCGAGGCACACCACGTAGATGCCGCCGCGGCCGCGCGCGAGGTCTTCCTGCGCCGCGATCAGCCGGTCGACGAGCCCGGTGGGCGCCGGCTCGAACCGCCCCGCGATCGCGTTGAACGCGCCGAGCACGTCGCGATCGTCGAGCCAGTCGGGGCGCACCGGGATGGTGAGCGCTTCCTCGCGCATGCCCAGCGCTTCGGCGTAGAGGTCGGGGAGCGAGGACTTGCCGATCCCCGTGGGGCCGGCGAGCACGGTCCACGTGCCGACCTTGATCGACACGTGGAAGTTCACGAGGTCGTCGCGCGCGTAGACGAATCCGCGCGCGGCGACCACGCGCTGGAACTGGTCGAGGAAGTCCTGTTCGTCGACCTTGCGGTCGGGGACGGCGTGCTCAAGGAACGCGGGCAACGCGAGCGTGCCCGCAGTCGGCGCCGGCGTCTCGGGCGCGGGCGCCGGCGCGCTCGTGCCGAGCCCGAGCCGACGGAGGAGGGGGAGCTGCGCGACGAGCTGGTCGCCGAGTTCCTGCGCGTGCTCGCGGTAGCTCGCGATCACGCGTTCGAGGCGGGATTCGAGCGCGCCCTCCTGCTGCGCGACCGCCGCTTCGCGCTCCGCGAGCTGCTTCTCGATCGTCGCGAGGCGCTGGATCCACGCCTCGTGCTCGCGCGCGAGCGCCTGCTCCTGCTCGGTCTTCTTCTGGTCGAAGTCCGCCTGCAGGCGCGCGATCTCCTCGTCGAGCAGGCGCCGCTGGCGCTCGGCGTCGGCGACCTGCCGCTCGATCTCCTGCTGCCGTGCGGCGACGCGGCGTTGGACTTCTTGCTCGGTGAGCTGCTCGATGTGCTTCTCGACGAGGCCGCGCATGCCGGGGCTCTGCGCCGCCAGCTCGGCGACGTCGGGACCGAGCGCGAGCAGGCGCTCGCCCGACTCGCAGATCGCGCGGAAGCGCTCGAGGCGTCCGGGGAACTCGATGGCCGCGCGGTCGGTGGTGGCCTGCGGCAGCGCGTTCAGCTCGTCGAGCGCCTCGCGGAACTCGGTCCGCCGCCGGCCGGTGTAGTTCGCGAGCCCGAGCGCCCACTTGACCACCTGCGCGTCGCTCGCGGCGTCCACGGCCTCGCCGGCGGATTCCAGCGCCGCCAGTCCGCGCTCGTGCACGAGGTTGATCTGCATGCGGCGCGCCGGCGCGTGGAACTGGTTGCGGTTGGCCTCGAAGCGGAACTCTTCGACCCCCTTCAGGTCGGCGGTCGCGATCCGCCACGCGACCGGCTTGGCGAGGTTGAGGGCGCTGAGCCGGACGCGGTTCTGCACCGGGTCGAAGGCGGCCTTGAACGGCCCGAGCGCGCTCTTCCGTCCGCGGACGACCACCCGCGCGAGCGGCTGCCGGTCGAACGGGAGACCGCGGTCGGCGAGGACCTCCGCGACGTCGGGGTCGTCGGCGTCGAGGTCGATCACCTCGACCCATTCGCGCGCCCCGGGAACGGCCGACTGCCGGCGGATCTGGTAGCGGTCCTTGTCGGCCTTGATCGCCGGCTCCAGCGTGCCCGACCAGATCATGCCGGGGCGGATGGCGGCCCACGGGATGTCGGGGCGCAGCATCCACCACGCGCGCCCGCGGTGCGGGAAGAGTTGCGGCGAGTCGAGCCGCCGGCCGTCGGCGGTGATCAGCGGCATCGCCACGCAGAAGCGGTTGTACTCGACTTCGAACGGCTCCTGGTCGGCCGCGAAGATCACCTGGACTTCGGCGTCGAGGAGGTCGTCGAGGATCGATGGCACGGCAGGCAGGGTACGGGTGGGATGTAGGGGGGCGAATGCAAACGGTGCAGTGCGCGTGGCGCCTGCGCGTCGGCGGTCGCGCGGTGCTGACGGATCAGAGGTGTCGGCGGCACACCGCAGGAAACCGACCCGGAGCGAGGCGACTACGTTCGTCCGGCAGGGTGCGCACACGTGTGCGGTGACGCGCCCGAGAGCTGTGGGTTGGCGCGGTAACGGTGTGCGCGCTCTCGGGAGCAGGGGGAACCACATTCCGCGAGCAACCCCACTGCGGCGTGCAATGAGTCCTGCACGGTTGCTTCGCAACTCTTGCGCACGTGCGTGCGATGGGGCGTGTGCGTCAAGAGAACGCTCGGCGTTCCGGCGGCGCACGGTCCGCGCGAGCAGGTACCGGGCATCGGTGCCGCAGGCACACGCTGCACGGACGGGGTCTCGTGCAGTCCGAGGGTTCCTTCCTGCCACGGGTACTTCGTAGAACTCCGCCGGCACCTGGTGCAGGAACGTGTCTTCGGACCGGAAGGCGATGGCTACACCCTGAGGCGGGAGTACACCGCAATCCGCCGTCGACTGCCGCCGGAGTGCTCCGCGGGCGGCCGTCGAATGCGCGGGTGGTTTGGAGGGACGAGCAGGGGCGCATCCTGAAAGAGCTTCAGGATGCCGGGGGCGGTGTGTGATGCTCGCCGGGTGCAGGATCGGCGACACGGTCGTGCGATCTGACACGACTCGACGAAGGTGGCGCCCGGTTTCCATGCGGCTCGAGTTGCGTGAGCACTGGCGGCCTGGCTGTGCCGCTCTGGCAGGCGCAACGATTCGGTGTACACGCGCCATCCGGCGTGCTCAGGACGCGGAGCAGCGTCGTTCTTCGACGTCCTGAGTGATCTGCCAGGCCG
>DATGPD010000045.1:0-2689 GCA_035305285.1 Planctomycetota bacterium | reverse complement strand
CCTGGACGCGCCGCGCAGCCCGGCGACGCAGTTCGAGCGCGCGCAGGTACGGTTCTTCTGCCTCGGGCGGGCGCGCTGCATCGCGCGACGCCGCGCCCGCGCGCAGGCGCGCGAGCCGGTCTCGGAGATCGGGACGCTCGGCCAACCGCCGGCGCACTTCGGGGTCGTCGGCCTGCCGCGCGCCGGTGACCAGGTCGCGCAACAGCGCGTCGTCGGGATCGTCGTCGCGCAACGGGTTCATCGGGCTCGGCGGGAGGGCAGCGGGGGCGCGCATCATGCCTCATGACCTTCCGGCGCGGTCAGGATCGCTTCCGGCCGCGCCGGGCCCGGGGGCGCGGAGCCTGGTCGTGCTCCCGGGGTGCCGCGCGTCGGAGATTCCGGCCGCGGTCGGGCAATCCGCGGCGATGGTGCGGCCTCGCCGCACCGCCACGCCGCATGCCTCCGGTCGCGTCATGCAGATGCGCGGAGCGGTCGGACGGCCGAGCGACACATTCGCCTGCGCGTCAGAGACCTGCCCGCGCCAGCCGATATCGTCCTGTCGCCGCAATGGTGCGCACAGCCCAAGCCACCGAGCCTGCGCCGACACCGGAGCCTCCGCAACCGGCGCCTCCGACGCTGAAGCGGCAGGTCATCCGCGGCTCGCTGCAGACGATCCTGTTCTACGGGACGACGCAGGTCCTCCGCCTCGGCCTCAACCTCGCGCTGACCCGCCTCCTGTTCCCGGAGGTCTTCGGGACGATGGCGCTGTGCTTCGTGATCCTGGAGGGGATCGAGCTGTTCTCCGACGTCGGGATCCGTCCGGCGGTCGTGCAGAGCAAGATGGGCGACAACCGCGGCTTCCTGAACACCGCGTGGACCATCCAGATCGTACGCGGCGTGCTGATCTGGTTCGTCGCGATGGCGCTCGGACCGGTCGCCGCGTGGATCTACGCGCCGAAGCACGCCGAGATCGCGTCCCTGATGCCGATCGTCGGGTTCGCCGCGGTGCTGTCCGGGCTCTACTCCACCAAGCTGTTCACTGCGATGAAGGCGATGCGGCCGGGGCACGCGCTCGCCGTCCAGCTCGCCGGTCAGGTCGCGCTGATCGTGGTGATGCTGGTGCTCGCCTACACCCTGCGCAACATCTACGCGCTGGCGATCGGCTCGCTGGTCAGCCCGTTCGTGCAGATGGTGGTCAGCCACCTCTGCCTGCCGGGCGAGCGCAACCGCCTGCACTGGGACCGCGAGCACGCCCGCCAGCTGTTCCGCTACGGCCGCTGGGTGTTCGTCAGCACCCTGTTCACCTTCCTCGCCCGGCAGACCGACCGCTTCGTGCTCGCCGGCTACCTCAGCGAGGCGACCTTCGGGGTCTACAACATCGCGCTCGTCGGCCAGGGAATGTGCCTCGGGGTCGTCACCCAGGTCGTCGAGTGGATCGCCTTCCCCGCGTACGCCCGCACGCTGAACGCCGGCGGCGACGTGCACGTGCACTTCGCGCGGGTGAGCGGGATCGTGCAGCTCTGCGCCGGGGCGATGGTGGCGGCGCTGATCGCGGGCGCGCCCGCGCTGATCGACCTGCTCTACCCCGACCACTACCTGCAGGCCGGGTGGATGCTGCGCATGCTCGGCCTGGTCGCGTGGTTCTCGGTGCTGGAGGCGTGCTGCAGCAGCCTGGTCAAGGCGCTCGCGACCAACCAGTGGATGGCCGCCGGGCACGCGGCCAAGTTCGTGCTCCTCCTCGCCGCGATCCCGATCGGCTGGTCGCTCGGCGGTCTGGAGGGCGCGCTCATCGGGATGATCGTCGCCGACGTCGGCCGCTACGCGGTCGCCGCGTTCGGGCTCGCGCGCCAGGGCTACTCGGTGTTCGCGCGCGACACCGCGACGACCGTGCTGCTCATCGCCAGCGTCCTGCTCGGCACCCGCGCGGACGCGGCGGCGATCGACCTGCCCCTGCTCGTGCGCGTGCTGGTCGTCGGGGGAGTCGCGACACTGCCGTGGCTGCCGCCGCTCGCCGCCATGCTGCTCGCCGAGCGCCGGCGCGGGTGACGGCGGCAGATCGCGTCACCGCCGCTCGAGGTATGCGCGGCGGCGCCCCGGCCCACGCCTCGCCCTGGTCGACCTGCACCGTCGGCCACTCCGCGCGGCACAGCCCCTGCGCTACCCCGCCCCATTCCGGACCGAGGACCATGTCGCGGGCGAGCACCTCCGCCACGGCTCGCAGACACACGAACCACAGGGGCGAGCGCAACGCCGCCAGCAGATCCTCCGCCGTCGCCGCCTCGCCGGCGCGCACCCACGCGCTCACGCTGCACACGTCGAGCCATGACGTGCGGTTCACCGCGCGGGAGCGGTACGGCAGCACCTCGAGGTCGGGGCGCACCGCGGCGACCCGCGGGCCGAGCGCGCGCCCCACCACGGCATGCACCTCACGCTCCGAGCGGCCGGGCCGGTACAGGAAGGCCCCGACCAGCGGCTCGCGCACGTCCTGCCGCCGGCCCCACGCCGCGAACAAGGGCAGGACGAACGGCGCGTGGGCCGAGCGGCCGAGGATCACCTCGGCGAACGCGGCGATGAGTCCGTGCCGGCGGATGGCGGGCGGAGCGCACCGCGATGCGGCGACGCCGCCGAGATCGGTCAGGTCGACATCCCGTCTGTGCATCGCCTGCCGCGCGTGGTCGCTCGCGGCCGGCACGAAGGCGAGCGGGATGGA
>DATGPD010000044.1:0-3299 GCA_035305285.1 Planctomycetota bacterium | reverse complement strand
GTCGCGCATGCCCACCGGCGCGGCGTCGTGCACCGCGACCTCAAGCCGGCCAACGTGCTGGTCGTCGACACCGACGAGGGCCCGCGGGTGAAGGTCATCGACTTCGGCATCGCCAAGGCGCTGCACCAGTCGCATGCCGCGGACGGCGTGCACACCGACGCGGGGCGCGTGGTCGGCACGCCGGGCTACATGAGTCCCGAGCAGGCCGCCGGCGAGGCGGTCGATCCGCGCAGCGACGTGTTCGCGCTCGGCGTGATGCTCTACGAACTGGCCACCGGCGTGCTGCCGTGGCCGCGCGGCGCCGCGACGACCGATACGGAGCCGACGCGCCCGAGCGCGAAGGTCGCCGCGCGCGACGCCGCCGGCGGCTCCACGTCCGGCCGCCAGAAGCTCGCGTCCGAGCTGCGCGGCGACCTCGACTGGATCACGCTGAAGGCGCTCGCGCGCGACGCAACGCGGCGCTACGCCGACGCGGCCGAGCTGGCCGACGACCTCGACCGCCACCTGCGGGGGGAACCGGTGCACGCCGGCCCGCCGTCCGCCGCCTACCGCCTGCGCAAGCTGGTGCGCCGGCACCGCGCCGCCGCGCTCGCCGCGGCGATCGCGGGCGTGCTGCTCTGCGCGACCATCGCGATCGCGGTCGCCGTCCTGCGCACGACCCGCACCGCGGCGGAGGAGCACTTTGCCGAAGCCAAGCAGGTCGTCGACCGGCTGGTCGCGCGCGCCAACGACCCGCGCGTGCGCAACGCACCGCAGAGCGACCGCACCCGACAGCTCCTGCTGGAGGACGCCCGGCAGTCGTACGACCGCTTCCTGCGCCGGGTGCCGACCGACGACCGCCTGCGCGAGACCCACTGTCGGACCCTGCTCGCGCTGTCGGACGTCTCCTGGCAGCTCGGGGAGGCGACGCAGGCCATCGCGATCGCCGAGGAGGCGCGGGTCGCCGCCGAGCAGCTGCACGCCGCCGCACCGCAGGACGTCGCACGCCGCCGGCTGCTCGGTGACGCGCGGCGCAAGAAGGGTCGGGCGCTGATCACGGTGGGAAAGGCCAGCGAAGGGCTCGGCGAGCTGACCGCCGCGATCGAGCACCTGCAGGCGTGCTACGAAGCCGACCCCGAGCAACATCTCGCACCGTTCGCCAGCGGACTCCGCGAGCTCGCATCGGCGCATTCGGCGCGTGGGGCGGGCAACCTGGCGCTCGCCGCGGCGCGACGCTCCGCCGAGGTGCTGGAGGAAGACCTGCGCCGCCGGGCCGAGGACGACGCGATGGAGGCGTTCTTCGGCCACGCCGGCGTGCTCGAGATGGCGCTCTCGTGGAGCCGGCTCCCGGAAGCCAAGCAGGCGCTGGCGCGCACCGCCGACCTGCTGCCCCGCGTCGTGGTCGACCGGGCGCGCGCCGAGGCGCTGTACCCGCTGTATGCCGGGTGGCTCGCGCTCCATGAAGGCGACGCGCCCGGCGCGCAGCAGGCCCTGGAGGAGGCGGTCGCGGCAGCGGCG
Organism: Planctomycetota bacterium; assembly: GCA_035305285.1. Lineage (GTDB taxonomy): Bacteria > Planctomycetota > UBA1135 > UBA1135 > UBA2386 > DATGPD01. The sequence goes on along the minus strand of DATGPD010000044.1, from coordinate 1,802 downwards.
CGCTTCGTGGCACAAGAGCCGCAGAAGATGGTCGCGCGGATGATCCACCACCGGGCGGTCAACATGCTCGCCCACGCGTACTCGTCGGCCGAACGGTGGGACAGCGCCATGGCCTGCTTCCGCGATGCGGTCGCGATCGCCGAGGAGGCCGCGCAGCGCTTCCCCTACGACCCGACTCCCCGCAGCCTGCTCCTGACCTCGCTGCACCAGAGCGCGCGGGTGCGCTGGGACCGCTACCGACGCGAACACTTGGCGGAGGCGATCGCGTGCACCCGCCGGGCGCTCGAGGTCGCGCGGGCCGATGCGGCAGACACGCGCGAACCGAGCTGGCAGTTGCTGGCGCTGCTCGCCCTGCTGCTCGATTCCGCCGGCGAATCCGACGCGCAACTCTGGGAACGGGTCGCCGCCGCGGTGCCCGAGGCGGGCACGACCCCCAACCCGAGCGATGACGACCAACTGATCGAGGCGCATCTCGGCGTCGCGCGCAGTCGCTACGCGCGCGGCGACCGTGCAGGCGGCGACGCGGCGCTCGCCCCGGTGCGCGCCCTGATGGACGCGGGCCGCAGCCACCCGAAGCGGGTGGCCGAGATGGGCAGGCTCGTCGCGTCCGCCGCGCTGGCGGCCGGCGAGTACGCCGAAGCCGCCGCGATGGCCGACACGATCCTGAAGGCGCGGTCGACCTGGCTCGGCAAGCGGCACGCGGCCGAATGCCTGTTCGGCGCGTGGCAGTGCGCCGCGCGCGTCGCGGAGAACGACCCCGCACTCGCACTGGGCTACCGCAACCGCGCCGCGGAGCTGTACCGGGCGGTGGTCGACGAGCTCGGCGAGGAGGTCGCGAAGGATCCGGACGACCCGTGGACCTCGCTGCCGTGGGTCTTCGCGAGCGTGCGCCTGGCGCAGGTCGACGCAGCGCGCGGTGCCGTCGAGTCAGCGCGCGGCCTGCTGCGCGCCGCGCTGCCGGTGCTGCACGCGCTGCGTCCCCACGCGCTCGCGGACCACTGGGACGAGGCCGCGGCGACGGCCGCTGCGGCGCTGGCGCGCGAGCTGGACGTCGAGCCCGCTCCACGGTAGCCCCCGTCGACCGCCAGGGTCGGTCGAGGTGCACGATGCGAACCGACCCCCACACCCGAACGGAGGCGGCCTTCCCGACTCACCCGCAGCTGCCGCCGCCTTCTCGGCGGGCGCGCGGCTCTAACGCACCGCCGCGCGCTTGCGCGCAGGCTCCTCCGCCTTGCCGACCAGGCGCTCGAAGCGCGGCTTGTTGTGCGCGTGCAGGCTCGCCTCGCCGACGTCGACCAGGCCCTGCTGCACGAGCGCCTCGAGCGAGTCGTCCATCGTCTGCATGCCCTGGCTCTTGCCGCCCTGCAGCACGCTGAGGATGTCCTGCGTGCGGCCCTCGCGGATGATGTTGCTGACCGCGGTGTTGCCCACCAGGATCTCGGCGGCCGGCACGCGCCCCGCGCCGTGCTTGCGGCGCAGGAGGGCCTGCGACACGACGCCGGCGAGGCTCTGCGCCAGCTGCACGCGCACCTGCGGCTGCTCGTGCGGCGGGAACACGTCGATGATCCGGTCGATCGACCCCGCGGCGCTGTTGGTGTGCAGCGTGGCGAACACGAGCACGCCGATCTCCGCCGCGGTGAGCGCCTGGCGGATGCTGTCGAGGTCGCGCATCTCGCCGATCACGAGCACGTCGGGCGACTCGCGCAGCGCGGCGACGATCCCCTGGTCGAAGCCCATGACGTCGTAGTGCAGGCCGCGCTGGTGGATGATCGACCGCTTGATCGGATGCACGTACTCGATGG
>DATGPD010000043.1:0-3190 GCA_035305285.1 Planctomycetota bacterium | reverse complement strand
GCGGTGGAGCTGGTCGTGGGGCACCGCAAGGGGGAAGTGGACCTGCACCGCGGGAACTGCGTCGCGCTCGCCCCGGTGGGCGCGCCCGATGGGACGCTGCAGACCTACGAGGGCACGCACCGCATCGAGCGGTCGGGGCCGTACGCGTACGGCCTGCGCGTCCGCGCGGGCGACCAGGTGTTGTGGGCGTAGGGCGCCGCCGGAAGCGGGGCGATCGCGTCGCGCGCTCCGGTTGCGGTGAGCGCCGCACGCGAGGAAGCGTCGCGACCGGGCCGTCGGCACTGCGCGGATCGGGTCGTGGCGCGGCAGAGAACGATCCGCGTGGACGCGTTCGCACTCGACGACCACGGCCGGATCGGGTCGGGCAGCTCCCCGACGTGGTCGCCTTCGACGCGGAGCGCGTGCCGGGACTCGCTCGCGACGGCTACGTCGAGGAAGCCGCGTGGCCGGGTGCGGACGGCACCTCTGCGCCTCGCGGCGGCTCCGCGATGGGGCGGCTCGCCGCCGGACGCGGTGGCCACCGGCAGCTCGTGCCGATCCGCGCGCGTGCGCGGCGTCAGCGCGGCACCAACCGGTCGACGGTGATGTCGTCGGGACGGTGCTTCACCTGGCGCATCTCCGCGTGCGGCTTGGCGGCGAGCAGCGCCTCGCGCAGCGCGGTCGTCCCCGTGTGCACGAGGTAGCGCGCATCGCCCGCGTCGATCCGCCCGGCGATCATGCCGACCAGGCGGAGGCCGCCGTCTTCCGGGTCGCGCACGAACACGCCGGTGCCCGCGGGCAGGTCGCGCCCCGGCCAGTGCACGACGTCGCCCGCCACGCCCGGGCCCTGCGCGCGCTGCAAGGACACCTCGGTGCCGTCGTACAGCAAGGCGAACAGCTCGTCGTCGTCGCGCAGGTCGCGGTCGAGGAAGGGCGCGTACTGGTGGTTCAGATCCATCGCCGCGCGGAAGAACACGCCGCCCCAGGGCTCGACCGTGCCGTCCTCGACCAGCGGCGTCGGGCCGAGCCAGTAGTGGATGCGGCAGGGACCCTGCTGCGCGGTGCGGCCGAGGAACAGGACGCCCGCTTGCGTGCCGACCCCCATTTCGACGCCGCCGCGGGTCTCCAGCCGCATCACCGGGCGGTCGTTGGCCGGGTAATGCACGCCCGAGAAGAACCATGCCGTGCAGGCCGAAGCTGCGAGGGGCGCGAGCGCGAACGGGAGCGCCGCGCGCCCGCGCAGCCGTGCGGGAGCCTTGGACACCGCCATGGCCGGCAGCGTAGCGGCCGGTCGCGCGCTTCCGATCGCGAACCTTCCGGGCGGCGCGGTCCCGGTCCGGCGCTCCCTCCGGCCAGGACGCGAACCTGGGTGGTTGCGTGACACGCCCGGTGCGGCGATCTTCAGGCGCTTCCCCCACGTTCCCGATGCGTCCCTGAATGCGCAACCTCACCACCATCATCCTGCTCGCGGCGCTTCCGCTCTCGGTGCCGCTCGCTGCCCAGCGGCAAGGACCGTCCCAGGAAGAGCTGATCAAGCGGCGCGACGAGAAGCTCGCCAAGCCCGTCTTCCAGAAGGCCGACTGGAACACCGACTACGACGCGGTACGCGAGCAGGCGAAGAAGGAAGGCAAGCTGATCTTCGCCTACTTCACCCGCAGCTACGCGCCTTGAGGCCCGTGCGACGTCCTGGAGAGCGGTGCGCTCTCCGACCCGTCGTTCCCGGAGTTCGCCGACAAGGTCGTCCTGTTCCTGCACAACACCTCGCGCGTCGAGGGTGAGAAGTACGGCGACCTGCTGCGGGAGAAGGGCTTCCGTGGCTTCCCGACGCTCGCATTCATGGACGCCTCGGGCGACGTGCTCACCTCCGCGGTGCCGCGCACGGTCCCGGCCTTCCACCGCACGCTCGATGCGCTGCTCGCGCTGCAGGCCCTGACCGAGAAGGCCAAGGCCGGCAAGCTCGATCCGGAAGAGACCGGCAAGTACCTGACCGCGCGGATCGACCTCGGCCAGCTCGACTTCGCCGCGGCGCGGAAGGAGTTCGCCGCGGTCGCCGACAAGCTCGGCGCGGACCAGCGCAAGGCGATCGAAGCGAAGCTCGTCGACCTCGAGGTGCAGAGCGTGCTCGCTAAGCAGACCCAGATGCGCGGCCAGCCGCGCGAGGCGATCGAGGACGCCCTGGCGGAGGACTTCGGCCGGATGCTCACGGAGGGGAAGATCCCGTCCGATGCGCACGCCCTGAACTTCTGGCTGATCCTGCACAACGCCGCCAGGCGGCGCGGCGACGACGCGATGCTCGAGCGCGCCAGGAACGAGCTGACCGCGCTCGGCGCGCGCAACACGCAGCTGCAGCGGCGCATCGACGCGCTCCTGAATCCGCAGCAGCGCGGCACCGTGCCCGCGACGCCGGTCCGGCCGGCGGGCGGTGGCAATCAGGTTCCGCCCAGGAAGGAACGCTGAAGCGCCGCGCGGCGCCGCCGCCCGGGCCACCGCGACGCGGTGTGTATGCGTGCCGCACCGCGAAGCGGATCCATCCCCGGGCTCGCGGTTCGCTCTCGCGCTGCGGACGCACGCGCACGTCCTTCCGTGCGGTAAGGCGGACACGGTCCTCGTGTCACGCGACAGGAGGAGCCGATGGCGCGGGAGCAGCAGACGCGGCCCGCGTTCGCACGAAATGCCGACGAACCGTCGGCGTCGGTGGCGCGACGGACGCACGGATGGATGACGATGCGGCGCGGGAGAACACCGCCGCGGTCGAGCGGCACGCGTGAGGTCGGGCGAAGGACCGGCTCCGAAGTCGCTTCCTGCGCGTGAGCCCATCGGTGCTCGTGCACGCTCGGGCGCTGCCGCGCTCACTCGGGCACGATTGTGCTGGCTTCCGCGCACGCGGATCGGTCGGATGGCGCGATGCGCGACCTCACCGACCGCGAGAAGATGATCCTCGGAGGCGCCGGCGCCTCCGCGATGCTCACGTTCCTCCCGTGGATCAAGTTCTCCTTCGGAGACGAGGGGATGGGCGACCTGATCCGCTCCTTCGGCGGTGCGCCTCCCACGCCGAACAACTTCTCGATCCTCGAGGGCGTGCTCTCCTTCCTCGCCGCGGTCGCCACCGTGGCGCTCGTGTGGGCCGACCGCACGGGAGCGCTGTCTTGGCCGCCGCGCAAGCGGCTGCTCGCGCCGCTCGTGAGCGCGGGGGGCGGGCTGCTGTGCCTCT
>DATGPD010000042.1:0-2768 GCA_035305285.1 Planctomycetota bacterium | reverse complement strand
CGCGCGAGCAGCACCCGCGTGCGCTCGGCCTCTTCACGGTCCGCATCGTCGACCAGCGCCTCGGGCGGGCGCACGCTGTAGCGCGCCACGCCGATGCCGAGCTGCTCCACGGCCCGGATCTCGCGCCGGATGAACGCGTGGCTGACCTTCGGGTACCGGTTGACGAGGTAGGCGAGCATGCGGCCGGAGCCCCGCGCATCTTCGACGCGGCGGCGCTCCGCCGTCGAGCCGAATCGCGGCACGGCCCTGCCACCGGTGGATGCCGCCGGCGCGCCTTGGCGCCGGACGGTTCCCGTCCGCGCGTCAGCCCGACGCGCACCGGAGCGCGAGTCACGCGCCGCCGCCGCGCATCACTTCCTTGACGGTCTTCGCCATGATCTTCATGTCGAGGGCGAGGTTCCACCCGTCGATGTAGGCGAGGTCCATCTCCATCCACTTGTCGAAGCCGATCGCGTTGCGCCCGGACACCTGCCACGTGCAGGTCAGCCCGGGGCGGACCGACAGGCGGCGGCGCTGCCACCAGTCGTACTGCATCACCTCGGACGGGATCGGCGGGCGCGGCCCGACGAGGCTCATGTCGCCGAGCAGGACGTTGAACAGCTGCGGCAGCTCGTCGAGGCTGTAGCGGCGCAGGAAGCGGCCGATCGGCGTGACCCGCGGGTCGTGCTTCATCTTGAACACCGGGCCGGTCTGCTCGTTGCCGGCTTCGAGCTGGTGACGCAGCTCCTCGGCGTTCTTGACCATCGAGCGGAACTTGAACATGTGGAACAGGCGCCCGTTGACGCCCACCCGCACCTGCTTGAACAGGATCGGACGGCCGCTCGTGATCCAGATCGCCAGCGCGATCGTGAGCATCAGCGGCGCGAGCAGCACGAGGCCGACCGCGCTGCCGACCAGGTCGATCGCGCGCTTCACCCACAGCAGCCGCCGCTCGCCGAAGCCGCCGGCCATCGCGTAGGTCGCGACGTCGCCGATGTAGTCGACCGAGCTGCGGTCGGCCGGGATACCGAAGCAGTCGGGCGCCAGGCGCCAGCTCAGGCCGGTGGTCTGGCAGAACCGGAGCAGTGACTTCACCTCGGTCGCCCAGACGCCGTCGGTGGGGCAGACGACGATCTCGTCGACTGCATGCCGCTTCAGCACGTCCTGGAGGTCCGCGGTCGTCCCGAGGTGTTCGACCCCCGCGATCGGAGGCCGGGTCTCCTCACCGCTGAACGCCAGTTCGCCGACGATGTGGATGCCGTAGTCGCGCCGGCGGAGGATGGCCTCCGCCATCCGGTGGGCGGACTCACCCCGCCCGATGAACAGGTAGTTCCGCGTGTTCCAGCCGCGCTTCCGGGCGGCGCGGAGGAGGGGACGCACGAACAGGCGCAGGCCGGCGGTACCGCCCATCCCGACGCCGAACAGCCACAGCAGGTTCAGTGGCACCGGATGCTGCGCCGCGGTCCGCACGACCAGCACCACACCGGCGACCATCAGGAGCACCTGCGCGAGCAGGTAGATCTCGCTCAGCATGCTCGACGTGCGGCGGGACACGTAGAGCCCCATCCGCGACGACAGCGTCGACCATACGAAGGCACCGGCGGCCAGCTCGCCCGCGAGTACCCACGGTCGTACCGTGTCGCTCGGCGCGGCGAAAGCGATGGCTGCGCTGACGACGACCAGATCGAGCGCGAGCACCGTGTTCGCGAAGGCGCGGCGATGTTGCGAGAGCATGGAACGACGATTCGACAAGAGTTGCAGAGCCAGGGGTGAGCGCGCAGGCGATTCATCGGCCGGCGCACGCGAGGAACCGTTGTGCCAGTGTCACTGGCAATCCCCGTTCCCGACGCACGGCTGGTGATGAGAGGAGCGTATGAAGCCGGGTTGCCGAGGCAAAGGGGTGTTCGACAGGGCAATTCCTCGCGAGCGCAGGACGTCTGCGCCAGCTACGTTGTTTCGTACGTTGCGACGCGCCGGGGTCGCCTACATGATCGCGAATCCGCTATCCGTGTCGTCCCCTGCATCGTCGTCCGCTGCACTGAACCTCCCGACCGATCGAGACAGCTCCGGCCGCGATCTGGCGACACCGGAGCTGCGCGAGCTGGAGCGCGTCATCCGCTCCGGTACCTTGATCGGCACCGCCGGCCGCGCGGTGCGCGAATTGGAGCAGTCGTTCGCATCGGCATTTCAGCGACCGTTTGCGATCGCCTGCAGCTCCGGCACGGCGGCGGTGCACGCGGCGCTCGCCGCGCTCGGCCTGCAGCCCGGGGACGAGGTCGTCACCAGCCCGATCACCGACATGGGCGCGATCCTGCCGGTGCTCTACGAGGGCGGCCTCCCGCGGTTCTGCGACGTCGACCCGCGGACCCTGGCGGTCACCGAGGAAAGTGTCGCGCGCGCCCTGACGCCGCGCACCCGCGCGATCGTCGTCACCCACCTCTTCGGTCGGCCCGCACCGGTCGAGGCGATCGCGGCGCTCGCCCGTGCCCGGGGGATCGCCCTGGTGGAGGACTGCGCGCAGGCCTTCCGCGCGACGACCGCAGCCGGAGAGGTCGGCAGCTTCGGCACGTTCGCGTGCTACAGCTTCCAGCAGGGCAAGCACATGACGACCGGCGAGGGCGGGATGGTCACCGCCGCCGACCCCGAGTGCGCCGACCGCGTGCGCCGCTTTGTCAACAAGGGGTGGGGCTACGGCGATCCCGCGCCCGACCATGACCGCCCCGGCCTGAACTACCGCATGACGGAGCTGCAGGGCGCCGTGGGGCTCGCGCAGCTCGCTAAGCTCGACG
>DATGPD010000041.1:0-2755 GCA_035305285.1 Planctomycetota bacterium | reverse complement strand
ATCGGCTTGGGATCGGTGACGTCGATCTGTCCGGCGAGGAACGCGCGGTTCCAGCGATCGAGCGCGGCCAGGACTTCGTTCGCCCGGTCCTTCCCCTGCGCCGCTGCCGCCGACGCCAGGGCGAGGATCGAGAGCAGGGCTGTCGCGCGACCCCGGCGCATGCTGGACGTCGGAGCGTAGCCCGCGCCGCCGGCGCGACGAGGGTCGGAAAAAGCCGGCACGGCCCGCGGACGTCTGGCCGCGTGCGCCAGGCTTCAACCCGTCGCCGGGCTTGCTACCGGACGACGAGGACCCGGAATTGCCGCGTGCCGACCGGCGTGGGCTCGACCACGACCTGGAGCTTGCCGCGCAGGGCCTTGTCCAGTTGCGCGGAGCGCAGGCGGTCGAGGAACTCGTGGTAGAAGCCGACTTCGTCCGTGACGCAGGTCGTGCAGAAGTAGCTGCGCGGCTGGTCGACGCGCAGCCCGTGCAGGGGGCGCAGGACCCGGCGCAGGCTCTCCGGGTCGCGGAAGTCGCGTACCTGCCCGCCGAGCACCTCGATCGCGGCGATGCTCGCGGCGTCGTCCTCGGCGAAATGCAGGTACTCGCCCTTCACCATCCAGCGCAGCAGGCCGGCGAAGCGCCCGGCGCGTTCGGCCTGCTCGCGGATGTGCTCGACCGCCTCCGGAGTCGGGCGCTGGTCGAGGTCCGCAGCCCGATCGCGCAGCTTGCGCACCGCGTCGGTGTAGGCATCCGTGACCAGCGTGGCGAGCTGGGCGGGGGTCGCGGGCTCGAGGAGCGGCGTGCGCGATGCCGTCGCCGGAGGCATGGGCGCGGTCGCGACATCGACCGGACGGAGCTGTTGCGCCTGGCGGTCCACGACCGGCGCCGGCTCGGGGCGCGGGCGCAGCAGGTGCGTGGCGGCGAGCAGCACGCCCGCGGCGGCGACGCCGGTCGCGAAGTAGCGCACCTTGGTGCGCAGCGGCACGGGCTCGTGGAACACCGCCTCGGGCGTCCCTTCGCCGGCGCGGATGCGCTGCCACAGCTCCTCGCGGAACGACGGCCCGACGCGCTGCAGCGGCAGACTGAGCGCCAGCTCGCGCGCGGCTTCGAGTTCGCGATCGAGGCTGCGGCAGCGGGTGCACCCGGCGAGGTGCTCGAGCAGCACGCGCCGCTGGCCGCTCGCCAGACGGCCGTCGAGGTTCAGCGACAACAGGTGCTCAGCTTGGCTGCATCGCATGTGTGTTCAGTGCGTCTGGAAACCTGGGAGCAAGTCACCGACAGCGGCTCGGAAGCGCTGCCGCGCACGGAACAAGCGGGTCGACACCGTCTTCACCGGGCACTTCAGGATGGCTGCGGCATCCTCGTAGCTCAGACCCTGCATCTCGCAGAGGAGGAAGGCCTCGCGGAACTTGGTCGGCAGGTCGCGGATCGCTGCCTCCACGGCGGCCTGCGTCTCCCGCGCTTCCGCCAGTTCGTCGGGCTGGTCCGCGGTGACGTCCTCGGGCACCGGGTCGCGCTGTTCGTCGTCACGTGCCGCGACGTCGCGGAACAGCTTCAGCTTGAACTTGCGGCGCCGCAGGTGGTCGAGGCACAGGTTGCGAGTCACCCGGTAGAGCCACGGCCGATAGGCGCCGGGGGGCACCTGGCTGAGGTGCCGGTAGAGGGCGAGGAACGCGTCCTGGGCGATGTCCTCGGCGAGGATGCTGTCGCCCAGCATGCGCAGCGCGTAGGTCTTCAGCCCGTCCGCGTGTTCCGCGATCGCGCGGTTGAACGCGACCGCCTCCATGGGGTCGAGGGCAGGCTGCGAGCGGGCTTCCATACGAGTGCAGGGGGTCTCGGACGACGTTCGACCACCAGAACTCCGGGGCTGCAGCGCGGCTGCGGCATCACCTTCCGCCCATCCGGGTCGGGATGCGGGCCGAGCCCACCCGGCCCGGGCACCATGCCGAACGAGCCGTCCCGCCGGCCCCGGCGGTCGAAGCGCTCCACCGTAGTTCCGCCGACCGACCGCCTCAACGCCGCAGGATCAGCACACCCCGGCCCGAGTCCAGCTCCATGTTGAGACGCCGTAGCACGTTCATGCCGAGCAGGCCCTTGCCGGCCAGGGTCCCCGGGAGGTCGACCGTCGCGGCCAGGATGTGGCGGACCGTGATCCCGCCGATCTCCAGCCGGGAGTAGAGTAGCGGACCAGGTCGGCCTCGACTTCGCCGCTGGCGGTCTGGATGCGCACGCGCCGCCCGGTCTGTGTGCCCGCGCCGGTGAACGAGCGCGGCAGCACGGTGATGCTCGCTCCGGTGTCGACGACCAGCTCGATGGGGTGCCCCTGGACGGAGCACGCCGCCCGGATGACGTGGGTCTCGGCGTCGATGGGCACCTCGACCGCGCCGCGCGACGACGTGGTGCGCGCGGCGATCGCCTCGAGCCTCGGTGCGAGCGACGGGTCGCGGTCGGCCGCGATCTGCGCCTGCCACAGGGCGGCGCTGCCGTCGCCCGCGGCGAGCAGGGCGCCGGCGTAGCTCATGCGCAGCGCGGCGTGGTCCGGGAACAGCTCGACCCCGCGCGCCAGCAGCTCCACGGCTTCGCGCGGCGCCCGCTGCACGCGTTGGTCCCCGGCGCGCAGGAAGGCGTCGGCCAGGCCGGCGGCGTGCTCGTTCGCCCGATCGCGATCGCGCGACCGCAGTTCGACGAAGTTCTCGCTCGCCCAGAGCACCTCGCCCGCCATGCCGGCGAGCACGACTGCGTCGGCGAGCCAGTCGATGTCACCCGCGAACCA
>DATGPD010000040.1:0-4869 GCA_035305285.1 Planctomycetota bacterium | reverse complement strand
CGGCAGGAAGACCGCGGGATCGGCGATGTCCCAGATCGTGTCGAGCACCGGCAGCGGCATGCACTGCGTGCCGATGCCGAGGAACACGACGCTGTTCGGCGTCGCGCCGGTCACCGTCCACGTGTTGTTGCCGTTGGGCGTGCCCGGGCTCGGCCCTTCGAGCCGCGGCACGATCTGCGCGAGCGTGACCGTCGGGTCGGGAGTGACGACGAAGCCGCCGGCCGAGCTGGTCGCCTGCACCATGTTCAGGTTGACCTGATGCAGCGGGATGTTCATCGCACCGGTGTCGATCGTGAAGTCGATGACGCCGCGGATCGCGCCGTTGACGATCGACGTGAAGTCCGCGGTTCCCGCGTTGTCGAACGTCCACGGGCTGGTCGGCGACTTGAACGAAGCACCCGGGTCGAGGTTGAGCGCGCCGGTGTGCGCGCCGAACAGCGGGCTCGCATAGGTGCCGAGCTGCTGGTCGCAGTCCCAGAGCACCGCGCGCCGGTTGGTGTAGGCCGAGTGGACCTGGGTCAACCCGAAGTTGATGCGCAGGACGTCGGGCTGGCGGTTGTACGGCGGCGACACCGTGAAGTGGATGCGCAGGGCATTCGCCGACGTGAGGTTCTGGGCAGGGCTCGTCGCCAGCGCGGCGGCGAAAGAGAGCAGCGCTGCAGGCAGGATTCTGTGCATGGTTGTCGAGGGGTGAAGCGGGCAGGCTCCGCACCATCCTAGCCATGCAGGCGGACGACGGGCGGCAACGCGCGCCGACGGCCGCCGGACCGGCTCCGCGGCGCGACGCGTCGCGGGCGGCCGACCGCGCCGCCGCGGAAAGTACGCGGCGGACGCGCGCGCGTGCCGCACCGCATGCCGCGGGCCGCACGCGCACCGTCCGGTTTCGTACGCGCAGCGCGCCTCAGCGCCGGCCGCCCACCGCGATCGCGACCGCGGCGAGCACCAGCAGGAGCGCGACGAGGTCGCGCGGCCGGGGTGCTTCGCGCGCGACCACCGCGGTGAACACGACGAACACCGTCAGCGTGATCGCTTCCTGGATGACCTTGAGCTGCGGCAGCGTGAACGGCCCGCCGTGGTCCTGGTGCCCGATCCGGTTGGCCGGCACCTGCAGCACGTACTCCGGCAGGGCGATCAGCCACGACAGCGCGATCGCGGTCAGCAGCGGCCAGGCCTTCTGCTTCACGTGGTAGTACCACGCGAAGGTCATGAAGGTGTTGGAACAGACGAGCAACACAACCGTGGCGAGCCAGGTCGGCACGGCGCGGCACGATACCGGCCGCGGGCGCGCGCACACCGGTCGGCGCGCGCACCCCTCGCCCGGTCACCCGGCGCGCCGGACGCCCGGTCACTCGCCGATCGCCGCGGCGACCAGGCAGCCGCGCGCGACCGCGGTCAGCGCGTCGTCGGAGCGGAAGATCCGGCCGACCGGCAGCGGGAAGTCGACCTTGGCGAACTCGTCGCGGAACACCTCGATGAACCCGCCGACCAGGCTCGTGCCGCCGGCGCAGGCGATGTCGACCGGCTCGGTGAAGTTCGGCATGTTGGTCCCGGACTCGAACCGCGCCTTCATGTTCTGCAGCACGTAGCTGATCAGGTTGCGGTAGTAGATCGCCACCGCCTCCTCCTCGCGGTTCTTCGGGTCGCGGATGTCGACGCCGCGCTCCTTGATGTAGGTCGCCTTCGACTTCTTGCAGCCGAGCACCTGCGCGACGTTCTTGTCGATCCAGTCGCCGCCGCGCGCCACCGAGAACGACACGCACGGGATGCTCTTGTAGGCGATGCAGGCGTTCGCCATGCCGCCACCGAACGACAGCCCGATGCCGGTGAAGTCCTTGTCGGCCAGCTCGGAGAACACGACCGCGTGCGCCTCGTTGATCGCGCGCGCGGTGTAGCCCATCTTGCCGATGATCCCCTCGAACAGGCCCTGGTGGTACACGACGTTGTTGTCGACGTCGATCGACTCCGCCGGCACGCAGAAGTAGCACGCCTCGCCCGGGACGCGCGGCTCACCGAGGATCTTGCTGATGATCATCTTCATGATCGGCAGCGCGTCGACCTCGTTCGGGCTGATCAAGCCGTCCGACATCGGGCGCCGCGTGTCCTTGCCGAACACGTTGGCCAGCTCGAACGCCGCCTCACCGACGACGACCAGCTTGCCGTTGTGCACGACGTACGGCACCTTGAGCTTGGTCAGCATGTTCTTGGAGTAGACGTCGGCGTTGATGTCCAAGAACGCATTGCGCTCGACGGTGACCGTGATCCCGCCCTCCGCGTTTTGCACCGCGGCGGCCAGGTTCGCCGTACCGATGTCCAGCCCCTTGCCGAGGGCGATCTCGGTCGAGGCCGAAGCGCCGCCGCCGGGGGCGCTCGCGCTGCTCGGGTGATCGTTGTCGTTGGTGTGGCTCATCGTCTTGCTGTCTGCGTGTGACCCCGTGTGTGCCGGCCGTGTCAGCTGCCGCCCTTGAGCTTCTTCAAGCGCTCCAGGTTGGCCGCGATTCCGCTCGCGGTTTTCGCCTTGACGGTCAGGTTGTCCATGTTCGATTCGAGCTTGACCCCGTCCTCGTGCTTGAACAGGGCGGTCAGGCTCGGTGCCTCCGCCTCCACCGCCGAGCTGACGCCCATCTTGCGGCCGAGACTCTCGAGCTTGGCGGTGAACGTGCTGGTCAGCTGCTGCAGCGCGCCGGCGATCGCGTCGGACGCCGGCGCCGCCGCGCTCGGCGCAGCCTTGGCCTTCAGCTCGGCGATCTCGCCCATCAAGCGGTAGACCAGATCGGCGTTCACCCCGCTCGCGACCGTCGCCGGCGTCTCCGCCTGGGCGCGGTCCAGTTCGTTCTCCAGTCGGCGCACGTTCTCGATCAGCTGCTCGCGCTGCAGCTCGGACTCGCGCAGACGTTCGGCGATCGCGTCGCGCTCGGCGCGCAGCTGCTCGCGTTCGGCGATCGACGCGGCGTTCTGCTCGCGCACGCGCCCCAGCTCGCTGCGCACCTGGTTCAGCTCCTCCGCGGCGTTGCGCAGCTCGTTGAGCTCCGCCTGCCGGCGCTCGAGCAGCATCTGGAACTGCTCGCGGCTCTTGTTCTCGAGCTCCTCGACCTCCTGCGGCGACATCAGACCGGAGGCCGCGATCGCCTGGGCGACGGCGGCCTCGATCATCTGCGCGACGTCGTCGGCGCGGATCACCCTCACCGAGCGACGGCCGCGGCTCTGCAGCTCCGCGAGGGTTGCGGTGTGCGAGCGCGCGGCGAGCGCTTGCTTGAGGTCCTTGACGTTCTGCTCCATGCGCGTGCGCGGGCCTTGGGCGGCGAAACCCGCCTCACCGAGACCTTCTCGGTCCGGGGCGGCCTCCCGCTTGAGCGATTGCGGGACACACCCTGCGCCCGCGGCGCGCCGGGCGCGCGCCCACCTTCCCCGCGCGCCCCGTGGCGTCCGCGCCACCGCGCCTCCCGCGACCCGTGTCCGGGACCAGGATGCGACGACGCGCGGCTCTCCGTCCACCCGCCGCGCGCGTCGCGCGCGCTCACGCTCTCAGAAGGGGATGTCGCCGTAGTCGACGTTGTCCGCCGGCTCCTTGGTCGGTCGGCCGGCCGGCCGGCGCGGTCCGCCGCCGCCGTCGCCGCCCGATCCGCCGCCGCCCGCGCCGCGCGGCGCGCCGACGAACTGGAAGTTCTCGATCACGACCGCGAGCTTCGAGCGCTTCTGCCCCTCCTGGTCGTCCCAGGTCGAGTACTCGAGGCGGCCTTCGACGAACAGCGGACTGCCCTTGCCGACGTACTGGTTGAGCACCTCGGCCTGCTTGCCGAAGGCGGTGAGGTCGACGAAGCACGTCGTCTCCTTCGCCTCGCCATCCTGGCCGGTCGTGCGACGGTTGATCGCCATGCCCAGCTTCGCGATCGCCAGCCCGCCCTGCGAGTAGCGCAGCTCGACGTCGCGGGTCAGGTTGCCGAGCAGGATCACCTTGTTGAAGTTCGCCATGCGTGCCGTGCCGCAGAATTGAGGAGACCGGATGGTAGCCCGCCGCCGGCCGGCTTTGTATCGTGCCGCGCGGTTTCGACGCTCAGGGAGGCTCTGACTGATGACAGCGGCGGGTCGTGAACGCCGGCGTGCACCGCGCGTGCAAGCCGATTTCCCCATCCAGCTCACCACGGAAACCGGGACGGTGCGCGGAACGCTGCGCGACCTCTCGACCGTCGGCCTGTGCTGCCGGATCCCCGCGGCGCTGCGCGAGATGACCCTGGTGCGCATGCGCCTGGAGCTGCCCGGCGTGCAGGACGCGGCCGAGGTCGAAGGCGTCGTGGTGCGCACCGAAAAGCTGCGCGACAAGAGCCCGGCGACCTACGACGTCGCGCTGTACTTCTCCGATGTCCAGCCGGCGGCGCGCAAGGCGATCGAGACGTTCGTGAACCGCAACGTCGCCGCAACCGTCGCACGCTGAGCTGCAACGGCGCACCGTTGCCCGGTCAGGCGCGGCGCGCGATCAGATACCGCGGCAATCCGGCCAGGTCCGGTTCCAGGCGCGCCGCCTCCAGGAACGGCTGCGCGCGCAGCACGGCGAGCGCGGGTTCGGCCGCCTCCACGCCGGTCTCGAGCAGCACCGTCCCGCCCGGCACCAGCCCCGCCTCCAGCCCCGCGCAGATCTCGCGGTAGGGCGCGGCCGGGTCGCCGGGCGGCGTGAACAGCGCCGCCGCCGGCTCGTAGCGTGCGACCGCCGGGTCGATGAGGTCGGTGCGCAGCGGGTCGACGTACGGCGGGTTGCTCACCACGACGTCGAAGGTGCGCCCGGCGACCGGCGCCCACCACGCCCCGTGCAGCAGCTCGACCCGCGCGCCGAGGTCGTGGCGCTCGACGTTCTCGCGCGCGAGCGCGAGCGCATCG
>DATGPD010000039.1:0-5158 GCA_035305285.1 Planctomycetota bacterium | reverse complement strand
GCCGCGATCGCCGCGCTCCTGTTCGTATGCCACCCCGCGCACCCCGAAGCGGTGGTGTGGGTCGCGGCGCGGGCCGACCTGCTCGTCGGGCTGTTCATGGCGCTTTCGCTCGCGTGCTGGCTGCGCTTCCTCGAGGTCGGCCGACGCCGCTGGCTCGCGGGCGCCGCAGGCACGTTCGTGCTCGCGCTCGCGAGCAAGGAGATGGCGACCGCGCTGCCCGGGATCGCGCTCGCGCTCGCGGCCGCCGAGCGCGCGCCCGGACGCTGGCGGCGCGCGTTCGCCGGCACCGCGGTGCTCGCCGCCGTGCTCGGCGCGTACGTCGCCTTCCGCCTGGTCGTGATCGGCTCGCTGCGCAGCTACCACCATCCGGAAGGCGGCCTCGTCGGCGCAGCGCGCAACGCGTTCGTGTTCCTGCGCGGCGCGGGGCTCGCCGCCGTGTGGCCGGGCGATCGCCTGGCGCACCCCGACCCCGACCTCCTGCGCGCGCTGTTCGCGCTCGCGCTCGGCGCGTTCGCCCTGCTCGCGGCGGCGCGCGTGCGTGCGCCCGGGCGGCTCGCGCGCGCCGGTGCGTGCCTGCTCGCCGCGGTCGTGAGCACGGCGCCGGTCGCGGTGTGGTCCGCGGTCCTGCCCGACGGACAGGGCACGCGGCTCATCTACCCGAGCCTGATGCTGCTCGCGGTCGCCGCCGGCGCGCTCGCGCCGCGCGTGTGCCCCGCGGTGGTGCTCGCGGTGGGCGCGCTGCTCGCGGTCTCCCTGCCGCTCCAGCGCCGCGCAACCGAGCCGTGGCAGCGCGCCGCCGCGACGATGACCGCGGTCGTCGACGGGCTGGTCGCCGCGTCCGAAGGGAAGCGCGCGCTCCTGCTGAGCAACGACGTCCCCCGGCGCGACGGCCCCGCGTACCTCGCGCAGAACTCGCTGCCCGCGGCGCTGTGGCTCTGGCGTCCCGGGATCAAGGTCGAGTTCGCGCCGCCGGCCGAGTGGCAGGCACTGGTCGAGGAGCACCGCGCGACGCTGGAGCAGGATCCGACGGTCGCGGCGCTGCGCTTCGATGCCGCGCAGCGGCGCTGGGTCGATGCCGACGGCCGGTGAGCGAGGGCCGGTCCGGTTCCCCTCGTGCGACGCGACGCGAACTCTTTACCGCGGGAGTACGCGCGTTCAACATGCTGCGCGTGAGATCCGATCCGCTGCCGGCAGCCGAGGGCGGCGTCCAGATCGCTCCTGCTCCGGGATGGCACGCCCGCCTGGAACGAGCCGAGGAGCCGGTGGGCGCCGCGCGCGGCGACACCTGGGCGCGCCGCCTGCTCGGCCCGCTGCACGTGACCGGCGTGTTCTGGTTGCGCGCGATCATGTGGGTCGCGCGCGGCTCGAACCTGCGCGCGGTCAGCATGGTCTGGCTGTGGTCGACGATCTTCTTCTTCCTGCTCCGCCGTCCGCGGCGGATCGTCGCCGACCATCTCGCGGTCGTGCTCGGCCCGTGCAACTGGTTCGCACGCCAGCTCCGCATCTTCCGTGCGTTCAAGGACCACGCCTGGTGCCTCGTCGAACGCTTCGAACAGTTCCGGCCCGACTTCCGGCCGCGGGTCGACGTGCTCGGCGAGTGGCACCAGCTCGACCGCACGCGCGGCTTCATCGTGTGCACCGCGCACGTCGGGCTGTGGGAGATGGGCCAGCTCATGCCGGTGGTCGACGGCGGGCGCAGGCTGCACGTCGTGCGCGAGCGGGAGGAGCACGAGCGCACGCACGAGATCGTCGCCGACCTGCTCGCGAAGCACCCGCACGCGCGGATCGTGACCCACTGGCTCGACGAGGACGCGCAGCTCGGAGCGACGCTGCTCACCGCGCTGCGCAAGGGCGACGCAGTCACCCTCGCCGGCGACCGCGCGAAGGCGGGCATGGCGGCGCTGCGCGCGACGATGTTCGGCCGCCCGGTGCAGCTCCCCGCCGGACCGCCCGCGCTCGCGCGCGCGGCGGAGGTGCCGATCGTGCCGTGCTTCGTGTTCCGCGTCGGGCGCCGCCACTACCGCGTGGTCGCGCGCCAGCCGTTCACGGTGGCTCGCACCGCGGACCGGCACGCCGACCTGCAGGCCGCGGCGGAACGCCTCGCCGCCGAGTTCGAGTGGGCGGTGCGACAGAACCCGTACCAGTGGAAGCGCTGGGAGCCGGTGTGGCCGCGCGCGACCGTCGAGTCGGCGCGGCGCGGCGCGGAGCAGCAGGCGGCCGCGCACGGCAGCGGGCAAGCTTCGTAGCGGATCCGCAGGCGCGGACCGCGCCCGGCGTGCGCGCGCCCTTCGCGCCGGTCGCGCCGCGCGCGAAAACACGGCTTGCCGGCGCGCCGTTATCCTGGGCCGCGCACCGCGCGCCCTTCCGTCCGGCACGCGGAGATGCCGAAACGACGGCTGAGACCATGGTGCAGAGCAAGACCTCCGACGCCGCCGGCTTCCTCGCCCTGGAGGCCGACTTCGCCGCGCACAACTATCACCCGCTGCCGGTGGTCCTGACCCGCGGCAAGGGCGTGTGGGTCTGGGACGTCAACGACGACCGATACCTCGACTGCCTGTCGGCCTACTCGGCGGTCAACCAGGGCCACTGCCACCCGCGCATCGTCGCGGCGGCGATCGAGCAGGCGCAGCGCCTCGCGCTGACCTCCCGCGCCTTCCACAACGACCGCTTCGGTCCGCTGTGCGCGAAGCTCGCCCGCCTGCTCGGCTACGAGAAGGTCCTGCTGATGAACAGCGGCGCGGAGGCGGTCGAGACCGCGATCAAGGCCGCGCGCCGCTACGGCTACCGCCGCGGCGTGCCGGAGGACCGCGCCGAGATCATCGTGTTCGCGAATAACTTCCACGGGCGGACGACGACGATCGTCGGCTTCTCGACCGACCCCGACGCGCGCCGCGGCTACGGCCCGTTCGCGCCGGGGTTCGTCGTCGTGCCGTTCGGCGACGCCGCCGCGGCCGCCGCGGCAGTGACGCCGAACACGGTCGCGGTGCTGGTCGAGCCCATCCAGGGCGAGGCCGGCGTGATCCTGCCGCCGCCCGGGTTCCTGCGCGAGCTGCGCGCCCTTTGCGACCGGCACGGCCTGCTGCTCCTGTGCGACGAAGTGCAGTCCGGACTCGGCCGCGCCGGCGCGATGCTCGCCCACCAGGACGAAGGCGTGCGCGCCGACGGCGTGATCCTCGGCAAGGCCCTTTCCGGCGGCATGTATCCGGTGTCCGCGTTCGTCGCCGACGACCGCGTGATGGACGTGTTCGAACCAGGCTCGCACGGCTCGACCTACGGCGGCAACCCGCTCGCGTGCGCGATCGCCGACGCCGCGCTCGACGTCCTGATCGACGAGGACCTGTGCCGGCGCTCGCGCGAGCTGGGCGAGCGCCTGGCCGCCGGGCTGCGCGACCTGCGGTCGAGCAAGGTGAAGGAGATCCGCGCGCGCGGCCTGTGGGTGGGCCTCCAGCTCCACGACGACGCCGGCCCCGCGCGCCAGGTGTGCGAGCGTCTGCTCGGCGAAGGCGTGCTGTGCAAGGACACGCACGGGCACACCCTGCGGATCGCGCCGCCCCTCGTGATCCAGCCCGACGAGGTGGACTGGGCGGTGGAGCGGATCGGGCGGGCGCTGCGGTAGCCGGGAAGGCCTCGCGGCGGCCACGCGGAGCAGTTCGCGCGTTGCGGGCCCGGCGCTGGCGTCGGACCGCGACGCCCCGAATCGTGCGCGGCGACCGCCGCGCGCTCAGGCCCCGCCAGCCCGCCGGAACGTCCAGGCGCCGCGCGGCGCCAGGCTCGGAAGCGCACACGCGCGCACGTGGAGCGCGGTCGGCAGCAGCGACCGCCACGACGCGACCGGGAAGCAATAGCGGTCCCCGGAGCCGAGGTGGCCGGCGTAGACCGCGAACGACGGGTCGTAGGCGAGTTGCAGCACGAAGGGTCCCGGAGGACCCGTGAGCGCCAGTTCGACCGGCGCGGTCGCGGGACCGAGGTCGACCACTGGTTTGCGCGCGCGCGAGGGCGTTCCTGCGCTCCGCCCCACCCGGTCGAGCCACACCGCGAGCCGGCCGTGGTGCGTGCGCAAGTAGCGCTCGCGCCCGAACGCGTCCTTGGCGAGTGCCTCGGCGAGGACGGTGACGCGGCTGCGGTGCGCGTAGTGGATCGCTTCGGCCGCGGGTACCATCGCCAGGCGCAGGCCGATCCGACGCACGCGCCGGAACAGGTCCGTGTCCTCGTATGCGAGCGGGTAGCCCTCGTCGAAGCCACCCACCCGGTCGAGGGTCACGCGGCGCGCCGCGAGGAACGCGCCCGACAGCCCATCGAGTTCGCGCGGAGCGGTCGCCTGCCAGGCAGCGACCTGCCGGCGCAGCCGGGCGTGCTCGGCGGCCCGGGCGACGAACGGCGCGCGGCGTTGCACCGCGGCCGACAACAGGCGCCCCGGTGTCGGTGGCTCGAACACCGGCTGCCGCCAGTCTTTGCCGTCGTCGATGAAGCAGCGCGGCTCGGCCAGCCCCACGTCGGGGCGCTCGGCGAGGAATGCGCGCAGGGACGCCACTGCGCCGGCGCACGCCTTGACGTCGGCATTGAGGAACACGACGTAAGGCGCGCGGGTCAGCGCGAGCCCGCGATTGCAGCCGCCCGCGTAACCGACATTGGCGGACAGGCGCTCGATCCGGGCACCGTTCGCCGCCGCGGCCGCGAGGTGCACACCCTGGTCGATCGGCGAGGCACAATCGACGACGACGACCTCTGCGACGACGCCGTCTTGCCGGGCCGGAGCGAGCGACTCGATGCACCCGGGGAGGTACTCCCCCGAGTTGTAGTTGACGATGACGATCGCGACGTCGGCCGGCACGGTATGGCGAAAGCGCGCGTGCTCATCGTGCACGAAGACGGCGGAGTTGTCTGCGGCCTCCTCGGCCCCCGCGCGCATCGCCCGGCGCTAGCATGCGCGCATCCGCGTCCCGCCCGTGGGTCGAAACACAATGGACCGGCAACCCACCTCGTTCGGTTCGGACCAGCCTCGCGACTTCGGTCCACGGGCAGCGCGGGCACAGGCGATCGATGCCATTGCGCGCGGCGCGTGGCTGCACGATGGGCACAATGCGGATTTCGCCTCCCGTGCCCTCGCCCGAGGCGACCGTCCTTGTTTCGCTGTCACACGCAGGATGCCGTTTGCGCA
>DATGPD010000038.1:0-4078 GCA_035305285.1 Planctomycetota bacterium | reverse complement strand
GTCAGCGGCGCCATCTGCGAGTAGCGCAGGTTCGTATCGGTGTAGATCCGGTGCACACCGGCGCTGATCGCCTCCTCGTCGCCGCCGTCGGTCCACACGAACTGACCCTTCTTGCCGATGACGATCGCGGTGCCGGTGTCCTGGCACGAGGGCAGCACCATCCCCGCCGCGACGTTCGCGTTCTTCAGCATCTGCAGCGCGACGAACCGGTCGTTGGCCGAGGCTTCGGGGTCGTCGAGGATCGTGCGGAGCTGTTGCAGGTGGCTCGTGCGGAACAGGTGCGACACGTCGCGGATCGCGGCCGCGGTGAGGTCGGTGAGCGCCTGCCGGTCGATCTGGAGGACCTCGCGTCCGGCCGCCTGGATCACCCGGACGCCGTCGCCGGTCAGGCGGCGGTAGGGAGTGTCGTCTGCACCCAACTCGAACAGCGGCTGGAACTGGAACGCCGGCATGCGGCCTTCTTAGGGCAGCGCGCGCCGGCGGTGCAACGGTGCGCCGGCGGGCGAGCCATCGACAGCGGCGGCGACGCCGGCCACCATGCGCGCGGCGATGACCCGACCCGCCCTCCCGCTGCGCAAGAAGCTGCTGTTCGCGCTGGTGCCGCTGCTCGCGGTCTTGCTCGTCCTCGAGCTGGTCGCCCGCGTGCTGCGCGCGCCGCTGCACTTCGGCAGCTTCCGCGAGCTGCGCGTCGACCAGGTGAAGCGCGGCTACCCGGCGGTGCACCACGATCGCCTGGGTTACGTGCCGCGCGCCGACTTCGCCGGCGACGACAACCACTGGGGCACGCGCGTGACCATCGACGCCGACGGGTTCCGCAGCAACGGAGCGCCGCCGCCGCCCGGTCGGCCGATCATCGCCGTCGGCGACTCGTTCACCTTCGGCGACCAGGTCGACGACGACGAGACCTGGCCCGCGTACCTGGAGCGCAGGCTGCAGCAGCCGGTGAAGAACGCCGGCGTGTTCGGCTACAGCCTGACCCAGGCGATCCTGCGCGCCGAGGACGTGCTGGAACGGGTGCCGGCGGAGTGGCTCGTCGTCAGCCTGATCCCCGACGACATCAACCGCTCGGAACTCGCCAAGCGCTACGCGCCGGTGCCGTGGTTCGACGTCGTCGACGGTGCGCTCGTGCTGCGCAACGTGCCGGTGCAGGACACGAGCGATCCCGACGAGCTGCGCCAGCGTCGGTTCAAGGACATTCTCGGCCACTCCGCCTTGCTGGACGCGGTGCTCGCGCACGTCGCGCAGCGCTGGTGGATCGTCGACCAGAAGGAGGTGCGCGCGCACCCGCCGGGGAAGGGCGCGGAGATCGCGCTGCTGCTCGTCGACCGCGTCGCGGCGACCTGCCGCGGGCGCAACTGCCGGGTGATGTTCGTGCTGCAGGGTGAGGAGAGCACGCCGGCCGCCGACGCGGTGCTGGTGCGCGCGCGAGAGAAGGGGTTGATCGCCCTCGACCTCGTGGCCGCGTTCCGAGCCGAGCTGGCGCGCGACCCGGACGCGAAGCGCCGCCTGTTCGCCGGGCACATGACGCCGGAAGGCAACGCCTGGGTGGCCGAGCACGTCGCGGCCGCCATCCAGGGCGCGCGCTGAGCCGGCGGACGAGGCCCGATCCGCAAGGAAGGGCGGCGGCGGGCGGCAACTCCGACCGCGACTGGTTCGGGCTGCCGCTGCCCTTCGACCTGACGCTGATCGGGATGACCGGCTGTCACCTGCTGGTGCGCCCGACGCGACGGCGCCGCTGCTTGGCCGGGGGACGCACGCGCGGCCAGATCCCCATTCCCGCGAACCCCGGCCTCGTCGGCGCCTCGTTCCATCTGCAGATCCTCGAGAACGAGCCGTTCGCCAACCCGGCGGGCGCGGTGCTGTCGAACGCGGGGCGCGACGTGATCGGCCTGCGGTAGCGAGCAGGACGCGCGGGGATCGCGCGACGTGCCGATCGACGCTCCGGACACGCGGCGACGTAGGCGCAGCCAGTCGCGGACCGCGACGTGGGGCAGCAGCCCTCGCGGCAGGGGCGCGCACGGACGCGGGCGCATCGCCGGCTCGGTTCCTCGCGCCAGGGCGATCCCGAAGGCACGCGCGCGGCGCGCCCCGCCGCGCGGCTTCCGGCCGGCCCGAGCCGCCTCGCTATAGTGCGGCCCGCCTTCCCCGCGCCGGACCGCCCGCCCCCGCGCGCGACGTCGCGCTGCCGGCCCGCCGTCGCCGTTCCTCCTCACGAATCGAGACCGTCCTCATGAAGCTCTCCACCCTCGCGCTGTCGCTCGTCCTGTTCTTCTTCTCCGCGCGTGCCGAAGCGCAATGCACGCCGATCGGACCCGGCTGCTCCACCAGCGGCATGAACCTGGCCTGCGGGGCGCCGAGGATCGGGATGAACTGGTCGATCGGCGAGCAGAGCGCGACGGTGTGCGGGGGGAGCGCGGTGACGCCTGCACCGATCCTCACCGTGCTCGGCATGTGCTCCGTGCCGGGCCTGCCGTTCCATCCGCCGCTCGCCTGCACGGAGTGCGGCGGGTGCGAGCTGAACGTGTTCCCGATCGATTTCATGCTCCAGTGGAGCTGGCCGCCGCGCACCATCCATTTCCCGATCCCCAACAACCCGTGGCTGGTCGGCGCCTCGCTCTGCCTGCAGAACGCCTGCCTGGATACCACGCGCTTCTGCTTCTGCCTGTCGGGGGCGGCGCAGGTGGTCATCCAGCCGTAGCGCGAACGCGGCGCGGCGCCGCGCTGCGCGCAGCAAGCGAGCACGTCGCCTCGCCGTGATCACCCCCGCCGGAGATGCACGACAGGCGGCCCCGTCGGGCTGGCATCGCGCGCGTCTGCGCCGTACCCAGGCACCATGCGCGTCGCCGTCCCGCTGCGTCATTCCTATCGCCTACTCAACCACGGACCCACGACGCTGATCGCCTCGGCGGCTGGCGGCCGGCGCAACGTGATGGCCGCGGCATGGGTGATGCCGCTGGATTTCGAACCGCCGAAGCTGGCGGCGGTGATCGCGGGGGAGACCTTCACCCGCGAACTGGTCGCCGCGTCGGGCGAGATGGTGGTCTCGGTGCCGACCGTCGCGCAGGTCGACCTGGTCCACGCGGTCGGCTCGTCCACCGGACGCGACGCGGACAAGTTCGAAACGTTCGGGATCGGCACCGAGCCCGCGTCGCTCGTCGCCGCACCGCTGGTAGTCGGCTGCGCGGCGTGGCTGGAGTGCCGGATCGTCGACGAGCCGGACCTCGCCGAACGCTACGACCTGTTCGTCGCCGAGGTGCTCGCCGCGTGGGCCGACGACCGCTGGTTCCACGCCGGCGGCTGGGACTTCGCCGACCCGCTGGCGCGCTCGCTGCACCACGTCGCGGGCGGCAGCTTCTTCGCGACCGGCGAGCGGGTCGATGCGACGACGCGCAAGCGGCCGCGCTAGGAGTCCGTTTCGAAGACGGTGGCCGCTGCCGGTGCCGGCAGACCTCGTCGGCAACGAGCAGGGAATGGCCGGTATCGGTCGAGCCGATGCTCGGCGAGCCGCCGCGTCTGGGGCGGAGTCCGAGTCGTCGTGCTGCGCGCGCGCACGTGGCGTGCGAACTCCCGGTGCGCCTTCGCTCTGCGCGTCGCGGGCACGTCCATCGGGGCGAGCGGCGCGCGTCGTCGTCATCCGCAGTCGCCACACGGCAGTTCGCGCCTTCCACCCGGTGGTGCACGCCGTCCTCGTCGAGCGGCACGCGGGTGTGGACAGCGCGACTCTCCACTCTGCGCCGGCACCGCCGCGGGCCGTTCCCGCCCGCGCACCGCGCGCTGCGGCGCGCCGCGTCCGGCATGCGGACGGTGTGCCGCGAGCGCGAGTGCGGAAGGAGTGCACGCGCGTCCGCGCCGCGCGGCGGCATGAGCGTTGCCCTTGGCACGCGACCCCGGAGCGCCGGGGCTCCAGAGATCACCATCGAGACCAAGACATGGACAAGGTCCTCCTCGCCCTTCCCCTCCTCGCCGGCGGCCTCGTCGCGCAGACCTACACGATCGTCGGCGACATCGACTCGATCTCGGGCACCAACCAGTTCGAACTCGACTGCACGCGCATCCGCCTCGTGAGCAACACCGTCGA
>DATGPD010000037.1:0-5032 GCA_035305285.1 Planctomycetota bacterium | reverse complement strand
GTCGCGGTACGCGAACTCGCGGTCCCTTGCGTTTCAACGACTTCGACGACTGCACTTGGCTCGTGGGGACCTCGCGGATTCCGACGGCTGGCTGCCGGCCTGCGCCTCGAGTGTCTGTCGTCCCCCTGAGCCGTCGAAGACAGCTACGCCGCAACCGAACTCTGGACGCTCCACTGGGTCCGCCTCGCCTGCCGGTCCCCGGCAACCCCATAGGAGGTGTCCGTCGACGCGTGCCGTGCGTCCGCACGCTGCCATCCGCGGTACGTCCGGGCGAGCACCACGTTGCACCGCGTCGTTCGCTACGCACGGCCGCTCATCGACTTCCGTCGTCAGCGTCGCGCACGGCCACCCGCACGCCACCGCACCTCCCCACCTGACGGTCCGCCCGGACGCGCGCAGTTCCCGCTCCCCGCGAACGCGTCCTAGACTGGAGCCTCTCGGCTCGTCCGCCGTCAGTCGGTCTGCGTGCACGTGCGTCACCATGACCCCGAACCTTTCATTCGCGCGGCTGGAGAAGGACTCGGTGCGCGACCCGCGACAGCGGGCGCTGGTGCTCCGCTATGGCGTCGCCCTGCTCGCGGTCGCCTGCGGGTGGGGCGCGCGGGAGGCGCTCGGACCTCTCGTCGGCGAGACCGGACTGCCGTTCATCACCTTCTTCCCGGCGGTGGCATGGGCTGCCTGGTACGGCGGCGTCGGTCCGGCGATCCTGGCGATCGTCCTGTCGACCGTCGTCGCGGGGTGGGAGTTCCACGCGCCGAGCTACGAGCTGCGCCTGGGTGAACCGGCGCAGTGGGTGTTTGCGTTCTCCGCCGGCGTCGTCGCCGCGGCGGTGCAGCAGATGCACCGCGCGCGGCGCGCGCTGATGGAGACGCGCGACACGCTGGCGACCACGCTGGCGTCGATCGGCGACGGCGTGATCGTCACCGATGCGCAGGGCCGCGTGGCGTTCCTCAACGCCGAGGCGGAGCGGCTCACCGGCTGGCGTGCGCGCGACGCGGCCAGCCGCCCGCTGCCCGAAGTGTTCGTGATCGTCAACGAGCACAACCGCACGCCCGCCGAGGACCCGGTGAGCCGCGTGCTGCGCGAGCGCGCGGTCGTCGGGCTCGCCAACCACACGATCCTGATCGGCAAGGACGGGAGGGAGACCCCGATCGACGACAGCGCCTCGCCGGTGCAGCGCTCGGGTGAGCCGCTCCTCGGCGTCGTGCTCGTGTTCCGCGACGTGGGCGCGCAGCGCGCGGCCGAGGCGGCCCGCGCGCGCCTCGCAGCGATCGTCGAATCGTCCGGCGACGCGATCGTCGCCAAGGACCTGCAGGGGATCATCCGCTCCTGGAACGCGGCGGCGGAGCGCCTGTTCGGCTACACCGCGGCGGAGATCGTCGGCCAGTCGGTGCTCACCCTCATTCCGCCGGAGCACCGCGCCGAGGAGGAGTGGATCCTCGAACAACTGCGTGCCGGCAAGCCGGCCGAGCTGATCGAGACCACCCGCCTCACCAAGGACGGCCGCAGGCTGCCGGTCTCGGTGCGCATCTCGCCGATCCTCGACCGCAAGGGCGAGGTCATCGGCGCCTCGACGATCGTGCGCGACCTGTCGGATCTGGTCGCGGCGCGCGACGGGCTGGAGCGCGAACGCAACCTGCTCGCGACCACGCTGGCGAGCATCGGCGACGCGGTGGTCGCGACCGACGAACACGGCCGCGTCACCTTCCTGAACCCTGCGGCGCACGTGCTGACCGGCTGGGCGCAGGACGACGCCGCCGGCCAGCCGCTGACCGAGGTGTTCCGCATCATCAACGAGGTGACGCGCGAGGAGGTCGAGAACCCCGCGCTGCGCGCGATGCGCCTCGGCATGGTCGTCGGCCTGGCGAACCAGACGGTGTTGCTGGGGCGCGACGGCGTCGAGCGGCCGATCGACGACAGCGCGGCCCCGATCCGCGACGCGGACGGCCAGGTGCGCGGCTCGGTGCTCGTGTTCCGCGACATCACCGAGCGACGGCGCAGCGAGGCGGCCCTGCGCGAGAGCGAGGCTCGCTTCCGCGACGCACTCGAGGGCACGCCGGTCGCCGTGTTCAACTGCGACCGCGAGCTGCGCTACACCTGGGTGCACAACCCGCAGCCGCCGCTGCCGGGTCCGGCCGAGATGCTCGGCAAGCGCGACGACGAGCTGCTCGAGCGGGAAGCGGTGCGCGACCTGGTCGCGATGAAGGAGCGCGTGCTCGCCTCCGGCACCGGCGAGCGCCGGATCATCGCCATCGCGCACGAAGGCGCGACCTCGTACTTCGACTGCGCGATCGAGCCGATGCGCGACACGAACGGCGCGATCACCGGGGTGCGCGGCGCGATGACCGACGTGACCGAGCGGCGCAGGGTCGAGCTGGAGCGGGAGCGGCTGCGCGCCGAGCTGGCGGCGAAGGTCGAGGAGCTGCAGGCGCTGATCGACATCGCGCCGGTGCAGATCTGGTTCGCCGACTCGCACCGCGACCGGCTCACCGGCAACCGCCGCGCGCACGAACAGCAGGGGATGCCGTACGGCATCGGTGTCCCGTTGTCCAAGGCGATCGCCACGGTGCCGGAGGGCATCCGGATCGAAGCGGACGGCCGCGAGCTGCGTCCCGACGAGATGCCGATGGCGGTCGCGCTGCGCACCGGCAAGCCGATCCACGGCTTCGAACACGACGTGGTCGACGCGCGCGGCCGGCGGCGCACCATGTGGTCCAACGTCGCCCCGCTGTTCGACGCCGACGGCCGGGTGCGCGGCGCGGTCGGCGCGTGCATCGAGGTCACCGAGCTGAAGGCCGCCGAGCGCGCGCTGCGCGAGGCCGACCAGCGCAAGAACGAGTTCATCGCCACGCTGGCGCACGAGCTGCGCAACCCGCTGGCGCCGATCCGCAACGCGGTCGCCCTCCTCCAGCTCGAAGGCCCGCCCGACGAGCGGCTGAGCGCGGCACGCGGGATCATCGAGCGCCAGGTTCAGATCGTGTCGCGCCTGCTCGACGACCTGCTCGACGTCAACCGGCTCGCAAGGCAGAAGCTGGAGCTGCGCCGCGAGCGGGTGCAACTCGCGTCGATCATCCAGCGCGCGATCGAGACCACGCGGCCGAGCATCGACGCCGCGCGCCACACGCTCGCCGTCGACGTGCGCGACGACGTCGTGGTGGACGCCGATCCCATCCGCCTCGCGCAGGTGTTCGCCAACCTGCTCAGCAACGCGGCCAAGTACATGGATCCGGGCGGCAGGATCTGGCTCGAAGCCCGGCGCTCGGGGAGCGAGGTGCTGGTCGCCGTGCGCGACGCCGGGATCGGCATCCCGCCCGAACAGCAGTCACGCCTGTTCGAGATGTTCACCCAACTGCCGTCGTCGACCAGGCGCGCGCAGGGCGGAATCGGCATCGGGCTCGCGCTCGCCAAGGAACTGGTCGAGCTGCACGGCGGCCGGATCTCGGTGTACAGCGCGGGCGAAGGCCAGGGCAGCGAGTTCATCGTCAGCCTGCCGGTCGTGGCGGCAGCGCCGAGCGCGCGGCCGCCGGCGCCCGACCCGGTGCCGCGCCGCGTGCGCGGCACGCCGCGCCGCGTGCTGATCGCCGACGACGTGCGCGACAACGCCGACACGCTGGCGATGGTGCTGCGCGCACTGGGGCACGACGTGACCGTGGTCTACGACGGAGCCGAGGCGCTCGCCGCCGCCGAGCGCCTCCGGCCGGAAGTCGTCATCCTCGACATCGGCATGCCGGGCATGAACGGTTACGAGGTGTGCCGGCGCATCCGCGCGCACCCGTGGGGTCGGACGATGCACCTCATCGCGCAGACCGGCTGGGGCCAGGAGGAAGACCAGCGCAGCGCAACCGCCGCGGGGTTCGACCGCCACCTGCTCAAGCCGATCGACTGCACCGCCCTGCTCGGGATCCTCGCCAACCTGCCCACCCCGGTCGCCTGATCGTTCCGGGACCACCGCCCGCTGCCCACCCCCGCTGCCAACCGTCCTTCGGAGCGGCAGAATGCCCGGCGAGCGCGCGCCGACCCAGGGTTTTGGCCATTGCTCCCACCCGCTCGGCGTGGCGATCCGTACAGTCCCCTCGTCTCCCCGCTTCCCCGAACCGCGACCAGCATCGCATGAAAACCCCCGTCCTCGCTCTCTCCCTCGTCCTCGGACTCGGAGTCGGAGTCGCGGCACAGCCCAACGTTCGCCCGGGCACGGACGTGACCAACACGCTCGGCTCGATCGGCTCGCCGTCACCGACCTCCGGCGGACGGTTCGGTACGTTCCCCAACGGCCAACAAGCGTGGGGCGTGTCGACGACGTCGTGCAACGTCGGCACGGTCAACGTGCCCTGGCTGCGCGACATGAACCATGACCACCCGATGATCGGGATGTGGATGTACCGGCTGTACAACGGCCGGATCGAGCAGATCTCGCTGTTCACCGGGGTGAAGCACGGCTTCACCAGCACCAACTCCCCCGGCTGCGGGAGCTGCCCGGGAGGATCGGGATCCATGCTGGTCCGTGGCTGCACCGACACCTACGGCGCGAGCCTCAACTACAGCCACAGCTGGATGGCACCGCCGAGCGAGATCGACCCGTGGACCGGTCTGTGGACCTCGCGCGGCTCGCACTTCGACCGCGGCTATCCGCCGGTCGCGCCGCCCGGCGACACGGACAACGTGCGCAGCCCGATCAACTTCCCGAACAACCATCCGGGCTATCGCAACCTGGTGTGGGACTCCGAGCTCAACGTCACCGGCGCGACGTTCCTGGTGAGCGCGTACTACAACGTGCTCGGTGAGCCCGACGCCAACCGGGAGAACAACTTCGCCACGCAGCAGTTCACGGCGTCGTGGAGCGGCACGCAGTGGACGTTCGGCGGCTACAGCAACCACGACCAGCGGCCGGCGATCTACCGCTGGCCGGGCGCGACCGTGTCGCACGCGACCAACGCCAACGGCGCCGACGGTCGGTTCTACGTCGCAGTGCGCGTCACCGGGCCGAACAACGGGATGTATCACTACGAGTACGCCGTGTTCAACCGCGACAACA
>DATGPD010000036.1:0-3433 GCA_035305285.1 Planctomycetota bacterium | reverse complement strand
TGCA
The DNA here is from genome assembly GCA_035305285.1 of Planctomycetota bacterium. Lineage (GTDB taxonomy): Bacteria > Planctomycetota > UBA1135 > UBA1135 > UBA2386 > DATGPD01. The sequence continues at coordinate 3,429 of DATGPD010000036.1, read as the reverse complement.
GCCGACCAAGGCCTTCTTCCAGGAGACGCTCGGCGTCGACAGCAACCGCGCGACGGGGATCGTCACCGCCCTCTCGCTGCTCGGCTGCTTCTTCGTGCTGTGGTTCAGCGGCGACGGCGTCGCGCTGAACACGATCGACGCCTGGGTCGGCACGTTCCTCATCGTCGTGCTCGCCGCGGTGCAGGTGATCTGCTTCGCCTGGGTGTTCGGGCTGCAGCGCGGGATGCGCGAGATGCTGCGGGGCGCGCAGCTCCGCGTGCCCGGCCTGTTCCGGTTCGTGTACCTGTTCATCGCCCCGACCTACCTGCTGATCACGATCGGCTCGTTCGCCTGGAACGACCTGCCGAGCTGGCTCAGGGAAGCGTTCGACAACCGGGTCGCCGGGCTCGCGCTGCTCCTCGTGCTGGGCGTGCTCGCCCTGCTCATCGCCTGCACCGCGATCGGCGAGAAGCGCTGGCGGGCACAGGGACTCGACCTGGATGGGCGCGAGCCGCTGCCCGACGACGACCCGGAACCGGCGCGCGCGCCGGCGGAGGTGCTGTGATGGAGCCCGGTGGTCTCGTACTCATGGTCGCGTCGGTCGGCGGCGTGATCCTGCTCAACGCGCTGTGCTTCTGGTGGGTGCTCCGCACGCCGGACCCGCGCAACGGCGCATGACGGGCGCGCGGCGATGACGGACGGCCGGCTGGCGCGCCGCCTCGGCACGACCAGCGCCGTGATGATCACCGTCGGCTCGGTGATCGGGTCGGGCATCTTCCTGAAGCCGCTCGCCATCGCGCAGGCGCTGCCCGACGCGGGCTGGATCTTCGCCTGCTGGGCGGCGCTCGGCGCGGTCTGCCTGTTCGGCGCGTTCGCCTACGCGGAACTCGGCGCGATGCTGCCCGAGGCCGGCGGCGCGTACGCGTTCCTGCGCGAGGGGTGGGGGCGCCTGCCCGCGTTCCTGTACGGCTGGTGCCTGCTGCTCGTGATCAACACCGGCACGCTCGCCGCGCTGTCGGTCGCGTTCGCCGGCACGCTCGCGACGGTCGTGCCGATCGATCCGGCGGTCCGGCCCTGGGTCGCCGTGGCGATGATCGCGCTCCTCGCCGCGGTCAATCACTTCGGCGTCGGCTGGGGGGCGGTGCTGCAGAACGCGACCACGTTCTCGAAGCTGCTGGCGCTCGCCGCGATCGTCGTCGCCGGCGCGTGGTTCGCTACCGCGGGCACCGGTGCACCGCCGGCCGAGGCCGCGCCGGCGCCACCCGGGCCCGGGCTCGTCGCCGGGTTCGTCGCCGCGGCGGTCGCGATCTTCTGGGCGTACGAGGGCTGGTACCAGCTCCCGTTCAACGCCGCCGAGCTGCGCGACCCGGGCCGCGTCCTGCCGCGCGGGCTGATCTGGGGCATCGCGATCCTGATCGCGACCTACGTCGCGGTGAACGCGATCTACCTGCTCGTCGTGCCGCTCGGCGAGATGCGCGTGCTCGGCGCCGACGTCGAGGTACCGCGCGCCGCGGTGACCCGCATCTTCGGCGCGGGCGCCGGTGACGGGCTCGCCCTGCTGATCTGCCTGTCGGTGTTCGGCGCGGCGAACCCGAACCTCCTGTGCGCGCCGCGCGCGTTCTTCGCGATGGCCGAGGACGGCCTGATGCCGCGCGCGCTCACCAGGGTGCACCCGCGCTGGCGCACGCCGACCGCGTCGATCTGGCTGCAGGCGGCCTGGGCGGCGGTGCTGGTCGTCTACTGGCAGACGTTCAAGGACCTGACCGACTACGTCGTCTTCGCCTCGTTGATCTTCTACGGCCTCACCGTCGCGGCGGTGTACACGCTGCGCCGGCGGCGGCCCGACGCGCCGCGTCCGTACCGGTGCTTCGGCTATCCGTGGACGCCGCTCGTGTTCCTCGCCGTCGTCGCGTTCGTCGACGTGCAGTCGCTCCTCACCGAGGAGCGCCGGCGGCACGCGCTCGTCGGGCTCGGCATCCTCGCGACCGGACTGCCGGTGTACGCCGTGCTGCGTGCACGCCGGCAATGAACGCGGCGCGGTACGGCGCACCGCGCATTGCATGAACTCTGCGCTCCCGTTTGCGGTGGTGGGTCGCTAGCCTGGCACGCCGTTCGCCGGCGTGGCCGTGAGCCGCCGCGGCCTCGCCTCCGATGACCACATCCTGCCCTGCATGCTGTGGACCGCGTCCGGTCCTTTCGCTCCCGGCCCTCGCGTTCGTCCTCCTCGCGGGTTGCGCCCGGGAGGTGCCGCCGCCCGCGACCGCGGCGGCGAGTTTGCCTGGCGGCGGGGACACGCAGCGCGTGCGCTGGCCGCGGCCGCCCGCGCCGCAGCTCGCCTTCGGCAGCGTCGGCGCGCCGAGCCTGCAGGTCGTGCGCGCGTTCCCGAACCTGCACTTCCCCGAGGCGCTCGACGTCGGGTCGCCCGCGGACGGCACCGACCGCGTGTTCGTCGCGACCAAGGCGGGGTTCATCCACGTGTTCCCCAATGACGACGGCGCGACCGCGAGCCGCGTGTTCCTCGACATCAGCGACCGGGTCTACAACTGGTTCGAGGTCGGCCTGCTCGGCTTCACGTTCGACCCCGACTACGCGCGCAACGGCTACTTCTACGTCCACTACGTGGACCGCGGGCTGGTCAGCCACATCGCGCGCTACCAGGTGAGCGCGACCGACCCGGACCGGGCCGACCGCAACAGCGAGCTGATCCTGCTCAGCGTTCCGCAGCCCGAGGGGAACCACAACGGCGGCGAGCTGCAGTTCGGCCCGGACGGGATGCTGTACGTCGCGTTCGGCGACGGCGGGGGGCTCGACGACCAGTACGGCAACTCGCAGAACCTCGACACGCTGCTCGGCGCGATGCTGCGCATCGACCCGCACCGGCCGGCGAACGGGCTGCCGTACGGGATCCCGCAGGACAATCCCCTGGTCGGCCTGCCGGGCCGCGACGAGATCTGGGCGTGGGGGCTGCGCAGCCCGTGGCGGTTCTCGATCGACCCGCCGACCGGCACGGTGTGGCTCGGCGACGTCGGCCAGGACCACGTCGACGAGCTGGACGTCGTGCGCCGCGGCGGCAACTACGGCTGGCCGGTCTACGAGGGCACGCGCAGCCACCTGAACCCCGGCAACCTCCCGCCGACGGCGTTCGCCGAGCCGGTGTTCACCGACTCGCGCACCGAGCTGCGCTCGATCATCGGGGGCTACGTCTACCGCGGCCGCGCGCTGCCCGCGCTCGTGGGCCGCTACGTGTACGGGTGCAACGTGCACGGCCGCGTGTGGTCGCTCGCCCTGCATCCCAACGGTCCCGACAAGCGCCTGCTCGGGCACGTGTCGAACCTCGCGTCGTTCGGCACCGACATGCACGGCGAGCTGCTCGCCGTGTCGTTCGACGGCACGCTGCACAGGGTGGTCGAGCGCGGCGGCGCGGCGAGCTTCCCGCAGCGCCTGTCGCAG
>DATGPD010000035.1:0-2496 GCA_035305285.1 Planctomycetota bacterium | reverse complement strand
CGACGGTGAGCGGGGGAATTTGCGCGGCGACGGCGGTGCAAGCGGTCGCCGCGGCGAGAAGGAGGCGCGCGTTCATGAGGTGGATGGGGAGAGAGAGGACCGATGGTACGACCGACCGATCCCGGGAAGGGCAGGCCGCGAGGGGATACGGTTCAGGGTCCCATCGCGGCCCGCGTTTGTCCAACCCTTGCATCCGACGTGCCGGACTGCATGCGGGGCCGAGGATGGCACCAAGGGCGGAGTGCTGCCGCGTACTCGGGACCGCATCCCGGCTGCCACGACTGCCCGGGTTCCTCACCGTCGCCGGCGCGACCGCTCCGTAGCGGCGGCAGCTCGGCGGTGGCAGAGCCTGTGACCCGGCCGTTCGCCGGACACGGGCTGGTGTGCGGTCTTGAGGCGGTGGGCGGCCGCGTGCGGCGGGCTCTCCGGAGATCGCGCGGTCCACTTCCCACACGCCCCGGCGGCGGCCAGGCGCGACCGGGCCTCCGTCGATCGCATTTTCCTTCCTCGACGCGAACGGAACGGACCGCGCGCGGACTCGGACCCGCGTCCGCTGCCGCGTCCGGCGGCGAAGTCGTCCACACAGGCAAGCTCGTGAAGCACCATCCCTCGCTCGTTCCGTTCCGCCCCGCCCGCCGGTCCTGCCTGCTTGCGCTGGTGGTGCTGGCCGCCCCCGCCCTGCTGCCGCCCGCGCGGCTCGCCGCACAAGGCGTGGGCGCGCTGGGCAACCCGACCGGAAAGCCGATCGGCGGCGGCGAAGGCTACGGCGACTGGATCGTGCCGCGGCGCACGAACCGCGTCGTGGCGACCCGCGCCGAGTTGCTGGCCGCGCTGGCGTCGGCCACGCCGGGCACGGTCGTCTACGTGCGCGACGACGCGGAGATCGACCTGTCGAACGACTGGTGGATCGAGATCCGTGCCGGGGTCACGCTCGCGAGCGGCCGCGGCCGCAACGGTTCGCTCGGCGCCCTCATCCGCACGCGCGCGACGCTCAAGGCTCCGTTGTTCCAGGTGTCGGGCAGCGACGTGCGCATCACCGGGCTGCGGCTGCGCGGCCCCGACACCGAGATCGAGCCGACGGTCGGTCCGTGGTGCGGTGCGGCCGACGCGACCGGGATCGCCGTGCGTGCCGTCGAGCCGACGCTGCGCTACGTGCGCATCGACAACAACGAGCTGTTCGGCTGGCCGGACTCGGCGGTGAAGGTCGAGAACGTCTACGGCGTGCAGGTGCAGCACAACCACATCCACCACAACCGCCGGCAGATGCGACGCGACGGTTGCCGGGCCTACGGCCTCGGCTACGGCGTGGTGGTGGGCGGCGCCGGCCACGCGCTGGTCGAGGCCAACGAGTTCGACCACAACCGCCACGACATCGCGTGCGACGGCATGCCCAATACCGGCTACGAGGCGCGCTACAACCTGATCCTCGGCGGCGCGGTGCAGCACAGCTTCGACGTGCACGGGGGCGCCGACCGCGGGGACGGTACGTCGATCGCCGGCGCCTACTTCTACGTGCACCACAACACCTTCCTGCAGGCGCACAAGCCGGCGTTCCGGATCCGCGGCGTGCCGCTCGTCGGCGCCGTCGTCACCGCCAATGAGTTCCGCCACGGCTCGGAGAGCAGCGCCGCCGACCAGGTGAACGCGACCGGCAACTTCAGCCGCTTCGGCAACGCCGTCGGCGTGGACCGCTTCCCCGCGTGGTTCGTGTCATTCAGCGGCACCGCGCACTGGCGTCTGCGCCGGTTCGAGGCGCGCGGCGTTCGCGACGTGGCCTGGGGCGACTTCGACGGCGACGGCACGACCGACGCGTTCCTCGCCAGCGGCGGCCGCTGGTACGTGTCCTTCGGCGCGCGGTCGGCGTGGACGCAGGTCAACGCGTCGACCGTCCCGTTCTCCGCCCTGCGCTTCGGCGACTTCGACGGCGACCGGCGCACCGACGTGTTCCGCACCGACGGCTCGTCGTGGTGGGTGTCGTACGGCGCCACCGGCCCCTGGACGCGCCTGAACGCGTCGACCATCGCGCTGGACAAGCTCGCGTTCGCCGACTTCGACGGCGACGGACGCTGCGACGTGTTCTACGCCAACGGCTCGACCTGGTACGTGTCGAGGGGCGGCGTCGGCCTCTGGCAGCCGTTGCAGGCGTCGCCGCTGGGTACGTCCGGCCTGCGCTTCGGCGACTTCAACGGTGATCGGCGCGCCGACGTGTTCCGCACCGACGGCTCGTCGTGGTGGGTGTCGTTCGGCGGCACCGGCCCCTGGACCCGCATCAACAGCTCGGTGATCCCGCTCGGCAGCCTGGCGTTCGGCGACTTCGACGGCGACGGGCGCACCGACGTGTTCTACGCGAACGGCTCGGTGTGGCAGGTGTCGTACGGCGGCGTCACGACGTGGCAGCACCTCGTGACCTCGGACCTCACGGTTCCGAGCCTCGCGTTCGGCGACTTCAACGGCGACGGCCGCACCGATGTGCTGTCGCGCCAGCATCCGTGAGCC